>JBHIDV010000006.1:0-24130 GCA_046760285.1 Sedimentisphaerales bacterium | reverse complement strand
AGCATACGCGGCTAAGATAATAGGCCATTATTATATCGGTAATGCAGGGTCTAAAAATAGCAATTGGTGGCAAAGGGGGTGTAGGTAAGACCACAATTTGTGGAGTCTGGGCACAGCTATTTGCTGAGAGTGGATTTGACGTTCTGGCCGTTGATGCTGACCCAAACGCTAACCTTGCTTCGGCTTTTGGCATATCTGCTGAGCAAAGTCCGGTGCCACTTATTAAGATGAAGGAGCTAATCGCCGAGCGTACCAGCACCTCAAAAGACGCTGTGGGGACATATTTCAGGTTGAACCCTAAAGTTAGCGATTTGCCGGAGAAATACTGGCTTGAGGTTCATGGATTAAAACTTCTGGTTTTAGGAACAATCACCCAAGCAGGTGCTGGCTGCGCATGTCCCGAAGGAGCATTCTTGAAGGCGCTGCTCACACATACGATATTACAGCGGCAAGAATTGGTCCTGGTGGATTTAGCTGCTGGCGTTGAATTTATGGGAAGGGCAAGCGTTCAAGGCATAGACGCGCTGGTAGTAGTTGTCGAGCCGTCAGGCAGGAGCATCGAAACAGCTAATAATATGGCGAAAATGGCCAGAGACTTAGGTATTAAGAACGTGGCAGCCATTGCTAACAAAGTTGTCGAAGCTGCCGAAATAGATGTGATAAAATCTCAGTTGGAAGACATAACGCTGCTGGAGACTGTCCCATACAGCCGATCTGTGCAGCAAGCAGACCTCAGGCGTACGCCGGTAATTAGAGCCGATGCACAACTTCTGCAGCAGTTGACAAAAGCAAAGAACGCATTAACAAATTTGATTCTTCCAAACATCGTATCCGAAACCGGTGGTAAAAAATCTGTTTAGTTATTTTGGAGACAGAAATGGGTAAAGTCATAATGGTGACTGTCGAAAGATGTCTAGCTTGCAAAAGTTGTGAGATAGCGTGTGCTGTGGCGCATTCCGAATCAGGGGTTCTTGAACAAGCGATAAAAGAGCAGCCCAAGCCGCAAAAAAGAGTAACGGTTCAGGCAGTAGGAGCGTTTGGAGTGCCTATCCAGTGCAGGCATTGCGAGGATGCCCCTTGTATTACGGTCTGTCCAACTAAGGCTATTCGTCGGAAACAAGCCGAAGATCCTGTGTTGATTGAGCAGGATTTATGCATTGGTTGTAAATTTTGCCTTTTGGTTTGCCCTTTTGGAGTGATCTCCATCTCCCACGATGGTAGAGCAGTGACGAAGTGCGACTTTTGCATCGATCGAACTATGGCCGGTCAAGAACGAGCTTGTGTCGAGGCCTGTCCTACAAAGGCACTGAGGTTGGTCGACGAAGATGAGTTGGCAGCCAGCAAGCGTAAGTTAGCCGCGGAGCTTGTCATATCAACCCAGAAAGATAAGATAAAAGAAGACCAAAAAGAGAATAATCAATGATTACCGTAACTATATGCGTAGGTAGCTCGTGTCACATCAAGGGTGCCCGGGAATTGATAGCTCGTTTCAATGACTTTCTGAGAAAAGAGAATCTTGAGGACAGAGTCGAACTGAAGGGTTCGTTCTGTATGGAGCGTTGTGGTGAAGGGATCAATTGGAGAATAAACGACGAGATTTTAAGTAGCCCCAGCGTAGAAGAGGGGGCTGAAATGTTTAGGAAAAAAGTCCTGGAGGCTCTAAAAGCAGAACTCCCGGAAAATTCTGTTGAGGAGTCAGGTGAGAGGAGAGTTTAAAGTGAAAATACCTGAAGGCGAAGTAACAGCACACACCAGCGCCATATTACAACATACACCGAACGGCGTACTTTTGGTGGATAAGAAAACGCATATCCGTTTCGTCAATCCCGCCTTCCTAACTATGTTCCAGTGTGCCGATGACGAGCTTTTGGGCCGATTAGCTAAGGATTTCGTCCATTCCGACTGCTTCGAACGCGCCATTGCAGCGGGCGGGTCGCTGATGGTCAAAGAGAGCATCCCCGAGCATGGGGTCAGCTACCGCGTGGGTATTTTCCCGATCGAGGGCGAGGAACTCTACTGCGGCATCTTCATCGACATCTCGGAGGAGGAAAAGGCCAGAAAGGACTTACTCGATCTGAGGGCGCAGACGCTGGAACGGGCTCAGGAAGTAATCTCGCGGCAAATGCAGACGGCACAGGAAATAGCGAGACTCCTAGGTGAGACGACAGCGGAAACCAAGGTCCTTTTGATGAAACTTATGTCCCTCTATGAGGAAGAAGGTAAGTGATGAAGTTATTTTATGAGTGGGGCACAAAACAGCTTCAAAAACGCGGTGAGGAACTCTGCGGTGACAACGTAGCCATTGCCCGTCATGCTGATTACGTCACCCTTGCGCTTTCTGACGGACTGGGAAGCGGGGTCAAGGCCAATATTCTATCTATCCTGACCACCCGGATCGTTATGCACCTGATGGAGAATGAGCTACCCCTAAGCGAAGTGGTGGAGACATTGAGCAAGACGCTGCCGGTAAGCAAGGACCGAAAACTCGCCTATAGCACCTTTGCTATTGGGCAATTTTTCCGTGATGGGCGTGCGCGGATAGTGGAGTTCGACACCCCGTCGTTCATTCTGTTGCGGCAGCGAAAGTTTGTCCCCGTGCCCTACGAGGAACGCCAAATTGAGGGAAAGACCATTCGCGAATTCGAATTACAGCTAAGAATGTGGGACTGGCTTGTCTTTGTCTCCGATGGGGTGATAAACGCCGGCATAGGGGGGCTCTACCCCCTTGGATGGGGCTTGGATCAGGCCGTGCGGTTTCTCGAAGAACACAGTCACCCAGACCTTTCCGCGCAGGAGCTTGCTGATAAGCTTGGGCAGGCTGTTGACGACTTGTATTGTAGTGAACCCGGTGACGATGTTAGCGTCGCGGTGATAAAAGTCCGCCGTAAGCTCGTGGCTACGGTGTTGACTGGGCCGCCGGCGGATAAGAGCGCCGACAGAGCAATCGTCGACCGTTTCACGCAACGCCCTGGGTTTCTGGTGGTTTGTGGCGGAACCATGGCAAAAATTGTCGCCCGTCATATGGGCGGTAAATCGTTGGAAGTCGATCTGGCTACGATGAAACCCGATGTTCCTCCATTGGCTAGAGTGGAAGGTATTGAACTGACGACTGAGGGTATCCTGACCCTTACGAGGGCTAATGACCTATTACATTCTGGGGCAGATAAGGAGACCGTGAAGTTTCAAACGGATGGTGCCTCAGCTTTGCTGCGCTTATGTCTGGACGTCGACCACATTCATTTCATAGTGGGCATGGGCGTGAATCCGGCTCATCAAAATCCGGATCTACCCCGACAACTGGGCATGAAGTTAGCTGTAGTGCGGGAAATTGCAGAGGAACTCAAAAACAGAGGTAAGGAAGTAACCATTGAGACAGTTTAGAAGAAAATCAAAAGTTAAAATGCAAAATTAAGGACGTCATCGCCGCTTTGCGGCGATTCCGCAATTTTGATTTTTTATTTTTGATATTTAATTTTGTCTTATGGCAGATGAGCATAAGCTTATAAAACAAATAATCGACCGCTACGATGGAGAGGTTGGTATGCTCATACCTATAATGCAGGACCTGCAGGCTGAGTGCGGGTATTTGCCTGTAGAGCATCTGCGATGTCTGGCCAGGCAGCTTCAGGTGCCGCTAAGCCGTATCTACGCCGTGGCTACGTTTTACGCGTCGTTCCGGCTCGCACCGAAGGGAGCACATGAGGTAACGCTTTGCATGGGTACGGTATGTTATCTAAAGGGGGCTCCGAGCATTGCCGAGGCTATCAGCCGGGAATTCCATGTAGAGCCAGGAGGCACCACTCGTGATCGTCTATTCACCTTCCAAGCTGTTAATTGCATGGGAGCTTGCGCAGTAGCGCCGGTAATGGTAGTGGATGGCAAATACTATAACAGTGTCACCCCCGCAGCGGCTCTCGACATTCTTTACGGACTCACCCAGGATAAGGCAACTGTCGAGAAGGAGAACGAAACATGACATTACTTAACCACAGACGCCTGAGCAACTTTGTGGATCTGGAACGTATGCGCCAAGAGTTGCTAAGCTTGCGTGTCGCTTCTGCAAAGTCCATACATGTCTGTACCGGTCCTGGCTGTGCAGCGAAGGGCTCTGAAAAGCTATACGGGCTTTTCTGTCAGGCCGTGAAAGAGGCTGATGCGGATGTGGAGGTCCACGCAAAAGGTGTCGGCTGCCATGGGCTGTGTGAGTGCGGGCCAATCGTTATCGTTCAGCCGGGTGAGATTTTTTACCAACGGGTTGAAGAACCTGATGTCGCTGAGATTTTTCGAGAAACAATAATTAGCGGACGGTTGGTTGAGCACCTTCTTTACGAGGATCCCGCCACAGGCCAGAAAGCAGATACCGTGGATAAAATTCCATTCTACAAAGTCCAGGAGCGAATTGCCTTAGCCTATAATGGCCTGATTGATCCAACGAAAATCACTGACTACATCGCCCAAGGCGGATACGGCGCTCTGGCTAAGGTTCTCTCTTCTATGACGCCCGAAGAGGTGATCTCGGAAGTGGAAGTAGCTGGCCTGCGCGGTCGTGGCGGTGGAGGCTTTCCAACTGCACGAAAATGGCGCTCCTGCCGGGAAGCTAAATCTGCCGGTGGCGGACCCAAATATGTCATTTGCAATGGCGATGAGGGTGACCCCGGAGCTTTCATGGACCGTGCGATTATGGAGGGAAATCCTCACTCGATTATCGAAGGTATGCTTATCGGAGCTTATGCCATCGGGTCGGAGCAGGGATATATCTACGTCCGCAACGAATACCCACTTTCGGTGGAGCGACTAAGGGAAGCGATTGAACAAGCTAAAGAGTTAGGTCTTCTTGGTGAGAACATTCTGGGTAGTTCTTTTTCCTTCGATATTCGTATTAATCGCGGCGGCGGGGCGTTTGTCTGCGGCGAGTCAACGGCGTTGATGGCCTCATTGGAAGGCCGTCCCGGCGAACCTCGTGCAAAGTATGTCCATACGGTGGAAAGTGGGCTCTGGGAAAAACCCACCAACCTTAACAATGTAGAAACTTGGGCCAATGTACCAGCCATTATAAACAGAGGCGGGCAATGGTTCGCCAGCATAGGAACGGAAAAGTCCAAAGGGACCAAGGTATTTAGTTTGGTCGGAAAGGTCAAAAATACCGGGCTAGTAGAGGTTCCAATGGGAATTACACTACGGCAGATCGTTGATGAAATTGGTGGTGGCGTAAGCGACGGCAAGCGTTTTAAGGCAGTGCAGACCGGCGGTCCATCCGGGGGCTGTATACCTGCTGAGCACCTGGATGCACGCGTGGACTTTGATGAGCTAACGAAGCTTGGTTCTATGATGGGCTCTGGCGGGATGATAGTTATGGACGAGGATACCTGCATGGTCAACGTCGCGAAGTACTTTACCGACTTTCTCCTGAAGGAGTCCTGCGGCAAATGCACCGCTTGCCGAGAGGGACTGGCCCAGATGATGCACATTCTCAATCGCATAACAAAAGGAGATGGAGATGTTGGAGACGTAGAAGAGCTGGGAACATTGGCGGAACTATTAGAGGGGACGGCTTTGTGCGCTCTTGGCAAAACCGCCGCAAATCCTGTCCTTTCCACCATACGCTACTTTCGCGACGAATACGATGCACACATTTTGGACCGCCACTGCCCGGCAAAAGAGTGCCGTGGCTTGTTCCGTTATGAGATCGATCCAGAGGCCTGCAAGGCTTGTGGTATTTGTCTTAAGAACTGCCCGGCTGACGCAATTACAGGTGAAAAGAAAGTTCCGCACGTAATTGATCAGGAAAAGTGCACGCTCTGTGGAACTTGTTGGGAAAAATGTCCCTTCACCGCAGTACAAAAAGTTTAAGGAAGGTCAACCGATGCCTACGGTAACCATAGATAGACGCAAGGTGAGGGTCAAGAAAGACGCTACGATTCTTGATGCTGCCAAAAAGGCTGGCATCTGGATTCCAACGCTCTGCTACCACCCTACTGTTTCGAGTGATGGGTCATGTCGGCTCTGCATAGTGGAGCTTGACCGGGGTAAATGGAGACAATTAGTCACGGCCTGCAACTACCCGGTGCGCCGGGATATTGTGGTGTACGTTTCCAGCGAAAGGGCCAAACAGGCCCGTCGAGGCGTAATGGAACTTCTGCTTGCCAGGGCACCAGAGAGCCAAGAACTCAAGGCTTTGGCCGAGCGCATGGACGTCAAGCAAACACATTACCCCACGGTAACAGAGAGTCAGCGAAATTGCATCCTATGTGGCTTGTGCGTACGTGTATGCGAGCAGATAATTGGCAAAGCTGCTATCGGTTTTGCCGGACGCGGCGCCGAGCGGACCATAGCAGCTCCGTTTAGGCAGCCGTCCGAGGATTGCATCGGCTGTGGTGCCTGTGCTGCTCTCTGCCCAGTGGGAACCATAAAAGTCAGGATTCACCAGGATAAGCAGGAGGTGGAGATATCCCCGTTTAAATCGCGGGCAAAGTTGCTTGTCTGCCAGGAATGTGGAACGCCTATTGTAAGCACCCAGGTCAGTGAGCAGGTCCTGAACCAAAGCAAGGTGAATTGGGAAGAATTTCGTGAACGCCTGCGACTGTGTCCAAAGTGCAGACGGTCACTAACTGTTACGCAGCTTCAGGTTGCAACAGCTGATAAGAAACACGGTGGGCATGTCGTCGAGCAGCATTTGTGATAACTTTGCTTGAAATGCCATATTTGATATGATATTATGCTATATTTTTAGCACTATTGGAGTTAATTGATTATGTCTATGGACCTAAAAAAACGTAGTAGCGACAAAGCGGCGCAGGAAATGATAAGTTGTATGGCTGGCGCCGGCTTGCCAAATGCCTGGGACAGGCTCGATGCTCAATCGCCGCAGTGTGGCTTTGGGAAATTAGGGCTGTGTTGCCGCATCTGCACTATGGGACCGTGTCGAATTGACCCCTTTGGAGATGGACCACAGTTTGGAGTTTGCGGCGCTGACGCCGACACCGTTGTTGCGCGTAATTTTCTAAGAGCCGTCGCCGCTGGCACCAGCGCTCACAGTGACCACGGCCGAGGCGTAGCAGAAGTATTTCTGACTACCGCTAAGGGCGAAGCACCGGACTATCAGATCAACGATACCGCCAAGCTGTATGCCTTAGCTCAGGAATTAGGCGTGGAAACTAAAGACCGCTCAGTAAACGATATAGCTGTGGATATCGGGCAAATTGCGTTGGCTGAATTTGGCAAGCCGGAAGGTACACAATTGATGGCTCGCCGGGCCCCGCAACCACGCCAGGAAATCTGGCAAAAGCTCCGTATCACCCCTCGTGCTGTCGACCGCGAGGTGGTCGAGGCACTGCATAGAACCACTATGGGGGTTGACCAGGATTACAAGAGCATAATTATGCACGCCAGTAGAACTGCCCTTGCTGACGGCTGGGGCGGTTCCATGCTGGCCACTGATTTGCAGGATATACTTTTCGGAACGCCTCACGCTGGTCGCGGTGAGGTGAATCTTGGTGTCTTGAAGGAAGATGAGGTAAATATCATCGTTCACGGCCATGAGCCAATCTTGTCGGAGATGATAGTTGCCGCATCTGGCGATAAAGACCTGCTGGCCCAAGCCCAAAAAGTCGGAGCCAAGGGAATCAACGTAGCGGGTATTTGCTGCACCGCCAATGAACTATTGATGCGGCACGGAGTCCCCATCGCAGGCAACTTTTTAAGCCAGGAACTGGCCATCGCCACCGGGGCAGTTGAGTTAATGGCGGTCGATGTACAATGTGTGATGGAGGGTTTGGCAGAAGTCGCCAAATGTTTCCATACCAAGTTGATTACTACCTCTGACAAGGCAAAAATTCTGGACGTTGAGCATGTCCCGATGGAGGACAAATCTGCACTGGACACCGCAAAAAAGTTGGTCAAAACAGCTATCGAGAACTACAAAAACCGTGGTGGCGTCACTATCCCCAAGGAAAAACAAAAGGCGGTGGTAGGCTTTAGCCATGAATATATTAACTACATGCTGGGCGGCAGATATCGAGCCAGCTACCGACCGTTGAATGACAATATTATCAACGGGCGTATTCGAGGCGTTGGAGCTATTGTAGGCTGCACTAATCCCAAGGTGCCGCAGGATTTTACCCATACTACTCTGGCAAAGGAACTAATCAAGCGAGACGTGCTGGTGGTCACGACCGGCTGTGCTACTATTGCCTGCAGCAAAGAAGGCCTGACAAATCCCAAAGAAGCTCTGAAATTAGCTGGGCCGGGCCTGAGAGAGGTCTGCGAAGCCGTTGGTATGCCGCCGGTGCTGACTTGCGGAAGTTGCGTGGACAACTCTCGTTTGCTGGTAGCGTGCACCGAAATCGTGCGAGAAGGCGGCCTCGGCGAAGACATATCCGAGATCCCGCTCGCCGGTGCCTGTCTGGAGTCGATCACCGAAAAAGCAATCTCCATCGGACAGTACTTTGTGGCCAGCGGGGTGCTGGTGATTTTCGCGAAGGAGTTGCTGCCGGTTGCAGGCAGTGAAAAAGTCAGTGACTATTTATTCAACGGAATCGAGAAAGACCTGGGCGGCCGCTGGGCCGTAGAATCCGACCCTTACTATGCCGCCGAAATGATGCTCGAACATATAGAGAGCAAACGTGATGCTCTGGGGATAAACGTCGAGAAAGAACGTAAGCTGTATGATATGGCGGATAGGCGAGCATTAGCGGTAGAGTAAAAAACTGGATGCTCGATACTCGATGGTGGATGCTCGTCAAGTATCGAGAATCGAGAAACGAGAATCGAGGATCAAGAAGATGTCTAAACTTATTGCTTCAGCGGCGATACGTGGAGCCCATAAGATAGCCAAACAGGCTGAGGGTATTTTGAGGCGGGCTATCAAAGAAAAAGGTAGAGACAGCCGTGTAGAATTTCCGAACACCGGTTATTATATGCCGATTATTTATTCCATGACCGGCCGAGCAGTTGAAAAGTTAGCCGACTTCGAAGAGGTAATGGCCGAGATAAAAGCCCTGCTGCCGCCACTGGTCGATGACGAGTTATGGGTACCTTATCTGGGCCAAGCTCTTGATGCGGGTATGGCGACGCTCTTTGCAGAAGAAATCATCGAGGCCTGCAAATACTTAATTGGCCCTAATCCTGTAAACGACATTTGGCTGGGGGCCGCAGATGATGTAATCCTGCGGGAGCGCGGCATCCAATTTGTGGACGGCACAGCTCCCGGATTTGCAGCGGTGGTCGGCGCTGCACCGGATGTGGAAACAGCAGTCAGCATCGCGCGCAGACTACAGGAACGATGCCTGTACGTCTTTATGCACGCACACCACAATGGCACCACCTTCGCCGAGCAGCTTGTCGAAGGCGGCGTGCAGTTGGGCTGGGAGACGCGACTGGTACCTTTCGGCCGGGATATCACTTCAGCAATATATTCGCTTGGTTTTGCCAGCCGAGCAGCACTTAGCTTCGGCGGCGTTCAGCCCGGCGATTTCCGGCGGAACCTGCTTTACAACAAAAACAGAATCTTTGCCTTTGTTATGCCGCTGGGTAAGGTCACCGACGAGTGGTATGCTAACGCTGCCGGCGCGATTAATTATGGCTTTCCCACCATTGCTGATTCTGATATTCCCGAGATTTTGCCCACCGGCGTGTGCACCTATGAGCACGTGGTCTCGAATGTTCCCCACGACCAAATTGTGGAAAAAGCTATTGAAGTTCGCGGCTTAAAGATAAAAATTGCAAAAATTGATATTCCGGTCGCACATAGTCCCGCCTTTGAAGGCGAGCGTATCCGTAAAGAAGAGATGCACTGCGAGTTCGGCGGCCAGAGAACGCCGGCATTCGAGTGGCTCCGCATGCTCGATATGGACGAGGTTGAAGACGGTAAGATTGAACTAAAGGGCTCAGATGTCGATTCGGTTGAAGAAGGAGGAAAATTACCGCTGGGGATTGTAGTCGAAATAGCCGGCAGAAAAATGCAGCCGGACTTCGAGCCGGTACTGGAACGACAAATACACACCTTTATGAACGAAGCGCAGGGTCTATGGCATATGGGCCAGCGGGACATCAACTGGATTCGGATCTCTAAAGACTCATTTAAAGCAGGCTTCAGAGTTGAGCACATAGGCAGGCTGCTGCATGCGATGTATCATGAACAATATTCAAGTATTTTAGATAAAGTGCAGGTTAAGATTTTCACGGATAAAAAGCAGGTTGAGAAGCTTCGCGAGATGGCACGTAAAGTATTTGCCGAACGTGATGAGCGTTTGGCTGGCATGCAGGATGAAGACGTGGATACATTTTACTCCTGCACACTATGTCAAAGTTTCGCTCCAAACCATGTCTGTGTAGTTTCGCCGGAGCGGCCCGGCTTGTGCGGTGCTTATAGCTGGCTGGACTGTCGGGCAGCGTATGAAATAACTCCCTCAGGGCCCAATCAGCCGATTGCAAAAGGCAGTTGCATTGAGCCGACCATCGGCCAATGGGATAAGATAAACGCATTTGTTCTCAAGGAAAGCCGAGGGGGCGTTGAGCGAATGAGCCAGTACAGCATGATCACCGACCCGATGACCTCCTGCGGCTGCTTCGAGTGTATCGCTGCGGTGCTGCCGTCGACCGGCGGAATAATGATTTGCAACCGCGAGTATAGTGAGATGACACCTTGTGGGATGAAGTTTTCCACGCTTGCCGGGACGGTCGGCGGCGGACAGCAAACACCCGGATTCATCGGGCATTCGAAGCACTACATCAACTCAAGAAAATTTATAGCTGCTGAAGGTGGAATTAAGAGGATTGTGTGGATGCCGACAATGCTCAAAGAAGAGATTAAGGATGCCTTCATCAGGAGAGCAGACGAGCTGGGCCTGGGTGGCCAGGATTTCCTGGCCAAAATTGCGGATGAAACCACCGCCAGCAGTGAGGAAGAGGTCTTGGAATTTATTACTAAGGTGGGCCATCCAGTGACCACGATGGAACCTATGTTCTAAATTTGATGCTGGATACTGGATACTCGATACTCGTTGCTCGTGGCAGGAGAAAAATCGAGAATCAATTATCGAGAATCGAGGAGACGAGAATGGCTTTGACAGGATTAGAAATTTTTAAGCTTTTGCCGAAAACCAACTGCAAAAAGTGTGGTATGCCTACTTGTTTGGCCTTTGCTATGCAGCTTGCTCAGAAACGTGCCAAACTGGAAGACTGTCCTGACGTTTCAGAAGAAGCCAAGCAGAAGCTGGCAGCGGCTGCCGCCCCGCCTATGCGCAAAGTCATATTCGGCAATAGGGACAATCAAGTGCAGGTTGGCCAAGAAACGGTGATGTTCCGACACGAAGAGAAATTTTATAACCCTACGGTTATAGCTGTAACTGTCTCGGACAAGCTCACCGATGAAGATTTAAAAAAACGTATTAAGGCTATAAATTCACTTCAATTCGAGCGTGTCGGGACAAAGATTTCGGTTAAAGCGATAGCAGTTGTTAATGACAGTGGCTCGCCCGAAAGTTTTGCCAAGACTTGCGCGCAGGTCGCAGAGCAAAGTCCCCTTGCACTAATCTTGGTAACAGAATTACCCGAAGCGATGGCAGCAGCAACCAGGCGAACCAAAGAAGACGTGCCTTTGCTGGCAGCAGCAAAGGCCGATACAGCAGAGGCAATGGCGAAAATCGCTAAAGAAAATGGCTGCCCGCTGGTGGCAAAGGCCGAATCCATCGAGGCCCTTTCGCAGCTTACAGAAAAGATTAAAGCCCAAGGGGTGCAAGATTTGATATTGGCCCTCGATGGTTTGAGCTTGCGCGAGACGTTGTATAACTTGACCAGGATGCGGGTCCTGTCCCTGAAAAAAATCTTTAGGCCGTTAGGTTATCCGACCATATCATTTGTGCTTGATGGTGACGCCAGCCAACAAGTTGCGCAAGCTTGCAGCCTGATTTGCAAGTATTCCAGTATCGTAGTGGTTGATACGACTGAGCCGTATGCGATTTTGCCTATGCTTACGGCGGTAATGAACATCTTCACTGACCCACAGAAACCTGTCCAGGTGGAGCCGAAAGTGTATTCTATCGGCGAGCCCGATGAGAAATCACCTCTGATGTTTACTACAAACTTTTCGCTGACCTATTATACTGTAGAATCCGATGTCGAAGCCAGCAGAGTGCCCAGCCATATCCTGGTGGTCGATACCGAAGGTACAAGTGTGTTGACAGCTTATTCAGGAGACAAACTCAACGAAAAGATTGTGGCTGAGGCCATGGCTAAACACAACGTAGAAAAACTGGTCAAGCACCATAAGCTGATAATTCCTGGTTATGTGGCTGTGATGAGCGGTAAATTGGAAGAGGCTACGAACTGGGAAATTATGGTAGGGCCAAGAGAAAGCTCCATGCTGCCGAAATATTTACAAGAGGTCTGGAAGTAAACTGGATGCTCAATTCTTGATACTTGTTGCTCATAGATGGGAAAAAACAAGAAGAAGAAATTTACGGTTTTTTTTGAGCCCAGCGGCTTGAAAGCTGAAGTTCATAGTGGAATGGTTCTACTGGAGGCGGCCCATAAAGCTGGCATTTATCTAAGTAGCATCTGCGGAGGGGACGGCTATTGTGGAAAATGCAAGGTAATAATCGACCAGGGACAATTTCAAAGTAGGCCTACCACTTTACTTACCCCGGATGAGATACGGCAAGATGTCGTTTTAGCCTGTCAGACTAAAGTGCTTTCTGATATGACCGTGACGGTCCCAAAGTCGCACGCTCTGCAAGCCTCCCAAATACTTATGGATACAGACGCCCGCAGATTCAGCGAGCTGACCGGCGAGGCCGGGGCAGGAGTATTTGAATTTGACCCTCTGGTTCGCAAATTCGCCGTTGAAATGTCACCGCCCACAGTGCAAGACCATACCGCTGACCATGAGCGTCTGTACTTAGCTATACGCAAGCAAATTGATGCTCCCATAATGCAGACCGGTTTTCGTATCCTGCAGAAACTACCCTATCTGCTTCAGCAGACAAATTACAAAGTTGCCGTGACCATAGGTCGGCGAGGTGGGACCACGGAAGTTATAGAAGTTGAGCCAGCCGGTAGCCGGGTCACAAATTTTGCGGTAGCGGTTGATCTGGGCACCACCACCGTGGTAGCCCACCTTATTGACCTGACCAATGGCGAAACAGTCGATACGGAGGCTACCTACAATAGCCAGATAAATTTCGGCGAAGACTACATCCGCCGAATCATCTATGCAGAAGAAAATAACGCCTTTGATGAGATGCAAACCCGCATCGTGCAAGATGTGAATAATCTTATCGTGACCCTGGCGGAAAGGCAAAGAACCGATTTACAGGACATAACCGCCATCATTTGTGCCGGCAACACCGCTATGGTGCATTTTCTTCTGAATCTGGATCCTACGCGCATACGTAAGGAGCCTTATATTGCCTCAGCCAGCTTTGTGCCGCCCATTCGAGCAGCGGAAGCGGGCATCCAAATTAATAAGCGCGGTTTATTATATTGTTTGCCCAGTGTAGCTGCTTACGTGGGTAGTGACATAGTAGCAGGTGTGTTAACTACCCGAATTTATACCAAAAAAGGTGTCTCGATTTTTGTGGATATCGGAACAAATGGTGAGGTTGTTCTTGGTAATCGGGACTGGTTGACATGTGCCTCAAGTTCGGCAGGCCCTGCGTTTGAAGGAAGTGGGGTTAAGCACGGTATGAGGGCAGGAGCCGGGGCGATTGAAAGACTGACCATCTGTGACGACGGTTCTATCGAATTTAAGACCATCGGAGATACTCGTCCGGTAGGCATTTGCGGCTCAGGCCTTTTGGATACACTTGCTGAATTGTTTGTAAACGGCATCATAGACCGAACCGGCCGATTCAAAACTGATGGCGATGTAAGACTAACAGAAGGTGACGAAGGTTTGCAGTTCCAATTGGTCCCGCCGAGTGATGATCACCAGGAAATAGTAATTACCCAGGCAGACATTGACAATCTGGTGCGAAGCAAAGCCGGGGTCTTTGCCGCCATTCGGGTGCTTATGGAGTCAACCCAAACCAACTCAGAAGATTTAGAGGCGATTTATATAGCTGGCGGATTCGGAAACTTCCTGAACGTTCGGCAGGCCGTTACCGTGGGAATGCTGCCGGATGTGCCGGCAGAAAAAATCCATTTTGTGGGAAATACGTCAATTGCAGGGGCAAAGACCGTTTTGCTGAGCCGAAAAGCTCTCAAAGCTGCTGAGAAAATCGCCCAGAGTATGACCTATTTTGATTTGATGAACCATCCGGGCTATATGGATGAGTTTCTAAGGGCACGTTTTTTACCCCATACGGATTTATCGTTATTCCCATCGGTAAAAAGCGTGAAATGTGAAGCGTAATACGGGAAGCGAGATAAGTGACTAAAGTGACTAAAATGTTCATGACCATCGTTTAAGGTTTTCGATGCTCGTATCGATGCTTGTTATAGAAGCTCGAAACTCGTTTTTTTGTTGAGTCCGTCAAAGGCGGATCTCCGCTGCGCTTCGACATCTGGTTTCCAGCTTCGAGCTTCGATACGAGTTTCGAGAACGACAAACGAACTTCCAAACTTTCACTTTAGGCATTTTAGTGCACTAATTACAGGCCACGAGAATGTCAATAACTATAGCAATAAGTGGCAAAGGCGGCTCGGGCAAGACCACCATAGCGGCGATGATTATCAACTCGCTGCTGGACCAGCAGGATAAGGTAGCTATACTGGCAGTAGATGCTGACCCTAACTCTTGTCTGGGCCTAACTCTGGGTGTTCAGCCGGTTAGCACAATCGCGGATATTCGCGAAGACGCCAGAGCTAAAGGTCCAAGCACTACCGGCATAGATAAGCTGCGAACATTTGAATATGGCGTGCAGCAGGCAATTACCGAAGCAGCCGGGTTCGATTTGCTTACGATGGGTAGGCCCGAAGGGCCAGATTGCTACTGTGCCGTAAATAATATGCTGCGGCAGTTTCTCGACAAATTAAGCTCTCAGTATCAATTTGTGATTATAGACAACGAAGCGGGAATGGAGCATCTGTCCCGCCGAACCACCAATAATGTAGACCTGCTGTGTATCGTAGCGGAGCCGACTTCGCTTGGCGTACTTACCGCCCAAAGGATTTTTGAGCTTGCTAAAGAACTGCCAATTGCTATAAAACATATCGGCGTTATTTGGAACAGAGCCGAGAGCAGCAAGGTGCTGGACGGGATAGACATACTTGGACATGTGCCTTATGATAAAGCTGTGTTTGACTGCTCTATGCAGCAAAAAACCATCTTTGACCTTAAGGGAAATAGTCCCGCATTTTTGGCAGTGCGGAAAATACTCGAATCCGCCATGGCGGAGTATTAGGATAAGGAGCTAAGAGAGCAGCTTTGGGGAATAGTTGTCTAATATAATACAACCATAGCCAGGCGACCCCAGCCGCGAAAAATGGCGGCTGGGGGGCCCCAGACAGAATCAAAAATGCGTAATTTAGCTGAAGAAGTGTTGGCACCTCAAACCAAACGGATTCTTTTTGCTTGCCGGGACGCTATACGTGCAAATTATCCTACGGCAAGAATAGTACTTTATGGTTCACAAGCACGTGGGCAGGCTGGTCCGGAATCAGATGTGGATTTGCTGGTATTGTTGGACGAAGTTACTGCGGCAAAAAAGCGAGCAATCCGAGACACGCTCTATGAGGTAGGGTTGGCCGAAGATTCAGTGATAAGCGCTATTGTGCGAAGTTATCAAGCGTGGAATTCCTCGATTTCCCAAGCTACGTCTCTTTATAGGGTTATTCAGCAGGAAGGGATTCAGGTGGCATGACTAATGGACAAAAGGATTTAATCCGTTACAAGAAGAAAAAGGGTCAAGAGCTTTTTGGGTGGTAAGGCATTCGGGAAAGGGCTAAAAAATATCACTTTGTGGGCGGTGGCGTGATATAATGCTGAAAAACAAAGAAAGAGTGCTTTCTGGGGCGAATGAATTTAATCGGTGAGTGTATTGATGAACAAAAATTTGGTTATACCGAAGGAGAAAATTGCTGATTTTTGCCGGCGTCATCATATTCGACGGCTGGCTATTTTCGGCTCGGCTCTGCGGGCCAATTGGGGGCCTGAGAGCGATGTGGATGTGCTGGTGGAGTTTAAGGCTGGTCAGGAGCCGGGGTTTATAGCTCTGGCCAGAATGGAGCGTGAACTGTCCAAGATTTTTGGGCGGCGGGTAGACCTGCGCACGCCGGAGGATTTGAGCCGACTGTTTCGCGATGAAGTCATCAGCAGCGCAGAGGTACAATATGCCCAGTAAAGAGGACCTCAATCGCTTGTATCATATGCTGGAAGCGGCGCGCGAGGCCGTCGGATATGCCAAAGGCCGAACACGAGAGGATTTGAAATCGGATCGCCAATTAACCCATTCACTCATCCACTGCATAGAGATCGTCGGAGAGGCAGCCAACAAGGTCTCAGCAGAATATCGCCGGACGAACCCCCGAATACACTGGGATGATATGGTCGGCATGCGTAATCGGCTTATCCATGCATACTTCGATGTGAATCTGAATATCGTCTGGCGAACCGTGAAGGATGAACTTCCTCAGTTAATCACTGAACTTGCGAATATCTTGGAGGCCGAGCCTGATCAATAAGCAGTGAAATTGAAATATTAGAATTGGAGGATTTGAGATGGCAGTTCCTGAAGTTGCGGAAAGTTTTACCGGCTCCGTAAATAAGATTACAATTGGGGCCACCAAAGCCGACGGTGGCAGCCGGACCTCAACTGTAACCGTTGGAGGCGCTCGCAATGCAGTCTATGGTGGCTCGGTTGCCGATGCCGGTGAAAAACCAGTTATTGCTATGGATGTTCTCGATACTAAGCCCCAAGATTGGCCCGATGTACTGGCCGAGCCTTATAAAGATGTGTTCGATAGCCCCGGCGACTGGGCCAAAAAGTGTGTAGAGCAGTTCGGAGCCGAGCTGATTTGCATCAAATTTGACGGCATCCATCCCGACAAAGCCAATTATGATGCTGCTCACGCCGTTAAGGTCACTGAGGAAGTGCTCAAAGCTGTGGGTGTCCCTCTTATACTGTGGGGTTGCGGAAACGACGAAAAAGACAACGAGGTTATGCCCAAGGTTAGCGGGCAAGCAGCCGGCCAGAAGTGTCTTATTGGAACCATTAAAGAAGACAATTACAAATCGTTGACTGCTATTGCCCTGGCTGACGGGCATTTCCTGATTAGTGAGGCGCCTATAGATATCAACATTGCCAAGCAGGTCAATATATTAGCGTCAGATATGGGCTTTCCACTGGAGCGAATGGTTATGTTCCAGGCCACCGGCGCACTGGGATATGGAATGGAGTACGCCTATTCGATTCAGGAGCGTCAGCGGCTGGCTGCGCTTAGCGGCGATAAAATGATGGCTATGCCGGTTATCTGCGATGTAGGTTACGAATCGTGGCGAGCAAAAGAGGCCAAACTCGCCGACGCTCCCGGCTGGGGAGCGGCGGCTGACCGAGGGCCGATGTGGGAGGCTACTACCGCCATCTGTTTGCTGCAGGCTGGTGCCGATATAATTCGTATGCGCCACCCCAGAGCAGTAGCTACCGTCAAGAACTTTATCAATGAGATTTGGTAACCGGTAGTTTAATTTCAAATTTCAAATTTATCCAATGGAGGTTTTAGCACATGATACTGATTGGAGAAAGAATTAACGGAATGTTTAAGGACGTCAAGCAGGCCATAGAGGAGAAAAACAAAAAAGTCGTTCAGGAACTGGCCAAAAAGCAAACCGAAGCAGGCGCCACATACCTGGACGTAAATGTGGGCACTGCCGCCGCCGACCAGGAAGGGACAATGAAATGGCTGGTTGAAACTATCCAGGAAACCTGCTCTACACCTTTATGTCTTGATTCGCAAAAGCCCGATGTCATCGCCGCAGCAATTATGGTGGCCAACGCCGAAAACGGACTTATCCTCAACTCTACGCCGTTGAATAAGAAAAATGATGAAGAAATACTCGACAAATATATAGAAATGGCCAAGCAGGCAGGACCCAAAGCGAGTGTCATCGCCCTTACGATGGACAAAAACGGCGTCCCTCAAGATGTAGACACCCGTGTTGCCATAGCCGCAGACATAGTATCAAAAGCGCAGGATTTGGGCTTTGACCCGGGGCGTTTGTTCATCGACCCTATTGTTCTGCCGGTAAAAGTCCCCGATGCCCAGGTTCAGCCTGGCAATATCTTAGCTGCCATGGACCAGATTAGACTCCTGTCTGATCCGGCCCCACACATGACGATAGGTCTATCGAACGTTTCTCAGGGCGCAACCGAAAGAAGCCTGATAAACCGCATATTTCTCGCTATGGCTATGTCGCACGGTTTAGATTCAGCAATTGTAGATGTACTCGATGCGGATTTAATGAATGTCGTTGCCACCAGTGACATGCTAATGAATAAACAAATATATTCAGACTCGTTCTTGAAGGTCTACACCAGCGTGAACCGTTAGATGACCCCGCCCGCAATAAATTATGGACCCCGTGTAAAACACGGGGCTAAATATTTAGCCCCCAGTTTCACTGGGGGTTCACTTTTTACGTGGGGTTTGTTTTCTTGATTGCTGCTGCACAAACCTTGAATTCCGGTATCTTGGCAATCGGGTCCAGCGCGTCAATGGTCAGCATGTTGGCTGGGCCCTCGGCAAAATGAAAGGGCATAAACAGCCAGCCCTTTGCCACCTGGCTGCCCACACTGGCCAGGGTAACAACCTTGCCTCTGGACGTGGAAACTTCCACATAATCACCATCTTTGATCCCGTACATTTGTGCATCGTGTGGGTTTAGTTCAACATATCCCGTAGGAGACTTCTGGTTGATAGCCGGCGATTTTCGCGCAAGTGTCCCGGTGTGGAATTGATATAACTGCCTACCGGTGGAGAGAATGAATGGAAACTTTTTATCAGGACTTTCCGCCGGCTCACAAAAGTGTACCGCGTGGAATTTGCCTTTGCCCCTGGTGAATTTGCCCTTGTGCAGGTACTTTGTGCCGGGGTGGCTCTTATCCGGACACGGCCACTGCAAGCCAGTCGGCCCCATCCTGTCGTACGATATTCCACCATAGATAGGTGCGACTTTCGCGATCTCGTCCATGATTGCCTCGGCGCTATCGTAGTGCATAGAATAACCCATCGCGCTGGAAATGTCGCAGATGATTTGCCAATCATTTCGGGCGTCACCTGGAGGCCTTAGAGCCTTTCGGACACGCTGGATACGCCTCTCAGTGTTCGTGAATGTCCCGTCCTTTTCTGCAAAACAAAAAGATGGAAGAACTACATCTGCAAATTGAGCTGTTTCAGACAAAAATATTTCTTGTGACACGAGAAAATCTGCCTTTTCAAGGGCTGCTCGGGTTCGGTTGAGGTTAGGGTCGGAAAGTGCTGGATTTTCACCCATCATATATAGAGCTTTTACTGAGCCATTTTCGATAGCGTGAATCATCTCAATAACAGTAAGGCCGCTCTTAGCAGAGAGCTTTGCCCCCCAGGCCTTTTCAAATTTGGCCCGCATTTGTAAGTCTTCTACCGGTTGGTATCCTGGATACACATTGGGCAAAGCACCGAGGTCGCAGGCCCCCTGCACGTTGTTCTGGCCTCGCAAAGGATTTACACCGGCAGATTCTTTGCCCACATTGCCGGTCAGCATAGCCAGGTTTGCCAATGAAAGCACATTGTCTGTTCCTGTGGTGTGCTGGGTGATGCCCATGCTGAAAATAATACTGGCTGTATCTGCTTTGGCGTAAATTCGAGCAGCTTCACGAATAGCTTCAGCAGGTACTGTAGTAATCTTTTCAGCTCTTTCTGGCGTCATTTTTTTGACGGCTTCAGCCATTGCCTCGAAATTTTCGCTGCGCCTGTTGATAAAATCTTTATCATGCAGGTTCTCGTTTATAATCACATTCATCATCGCGTTTATAAGGGCCACATCGGTGCCGGGCTGCTGTTGCAGGTGCAGTTTAGCAAAACGAACAAGCTCAATGTCCCTCGGGTCGGCCACGATGAGCTTGGCACCGCCTCTAACTGCCGCTTCTTTTATGTAAAGGGCGATTACCGGATGGGCCTCCGATGTGTTCGAGCCTATCACAAATATGCACTCTGCATTTTTTATCTCATCAATGGAATTAGTCATCGCCCCACTGCCGAAAGCCCGTGCCAGACCGGCAACGGTTGAGGAGTGACACAGGCGTGCACAGTGGTCCACGTTGTTCGTCCCGATGGCTGCCCGCATAAATTTTTGAAAGATATAATTGTCTTCATTCGTGCATTTAGCGCTAGACAGGCCGGCGATGCTGTCGGGGCCGGTTTCAGATTTTATCCTGTTAAGTCGGTCAGCAACAAATTTTATTGCCTCCTGCCAACTGGCCTTTTCAAATCTGCCGTTTCGTTTTATAAGAGGCGCAGTTAATCTTTCCGGGTGGCCGACAAAGTCCATCCCGAATTTGCCCTTAACACATAGATTGCCATAATTGGGTATATAATCTGGCTCGCTGGTGACCTTGACGATTTTGTTTGTTTTAGGGTCGATGTTAAGGTCGAGCTGACAGCCTACGCCACAATACGCACAAACCGTTCGCACTTTTACCAGGTCTTTTTCCCGGCCTTTGCCCACCGCAGCTTTATCAACCATTGCTCCCGAGGGACAGACCGCTACACATCCTCCACAAAGGACACAGGAACTGTCAAAAATATTCATTCCAAATGCGGTTGACACCTGCATATCATCAGGCGAACCTGCAAAGGTGAGGGCCTCTGCCATCGGGACATCTTCACAGTATTTGACACATAAGCCGCACAAAATACACTTGTCCGGGTCGTAGAGTATTGCTTCGCTCTTGGTGGTATAATTGGCTTCAGCAGGTTTTCGCTTTGCCAGCCCGAAACGAGCTTCATCAGCCTGGTAACGGTAAGCATAGTCTTGAAGCTTGCATGCGCCGTCACTATCACAGCTGGTGCACGCTACTCGATGTTGCGATAAAATCAATTCCAGAATCGTTTTTCTCATCGCTGCGATTTCTTCATTCTCGGTGCACACCTTCATCCCTTCAGCCACCGGCGTATTGCAAGATATAGTCAGTCCAGCCTGTCCGGCTATCCGCACCACGCATAGTCGGCAGCTGCCGATGGGCCGCAGGCGAGGGTCATAACATAAATGAGGAATATCAATCCCCACGGTTTTAGCTGCCTCAAGGATAGTTGTCCCCTCTTCGACCGTAACTTTCCTGCCGTCGATTTCCAGACAAACCTCTTTCATTGTTCTGCCGCCTCGGAAGACCCCGCGTAAAACGCGGGGCTAAATATTTAGCCCCCAGTTTAACTGGGGGTTTTTTGAACAACCGCCTCGAAATCTTCCGGAAAAAGCTCCAATGCCGAGAGCACCGGAAGTGGAAACGCCTGTCCCATTCCGCAGGTGGATGCAGCCACGCACGCTTTGCCGATTTCACGCAATTGCGCCAGGTCATCTGCTGTCCCACTTCCATGATAGAGAGAATCAACGATTTCTTTCATCCTCGCGACTCCAATTCGGCACGGCGCGCAACGGCCACAGGACTCAGCGCCATAAAATTCCAGTAAGCCCTTCACGATGTCAACTGCGCTTTTGCCTTGTTCGTAAACGATCACCGCTGCTGTTCCAATGCTGCTGCCAGCTTCACTAATAGCTTTGGTAGTAAGCTTACATCCTAAAGAATCTGGCCTAAGAAGCGCGCTGGTTCCGCCGCCTGGCTGTACCGCTTTTATAGGTCGACCATTCCTTGTCCCTTGGCCCAATTCGCTGATCAATTCTTTTAGCGTCCCTGAGCCCATCTCCAGCTCAAATACTGCCGGTTTTTTCACATCCCCCGATAGAGAAAAAAGCCTGGTACCGGGGTCATCCTCAAGGCCCAGCTTACGGTACTCTTCGGCACCATTTGCCAGAATCACTGGTATGTTGGCTATTGTTTCAACGTTATTCACGACGGTAGGTTTTCCAAAAAGCCCTTCTTCGGTAGGATAGGGCGGCTTCGGCCGGCTCATAGGCCGACGTACCTCAAGTGAAGCGATAAGCGCAAACTCTTCGCCCGCAATATACGGCCCTCTGCCCTTAACCACCTGTAGGCCGACAGAAAACCTTGAACCCAGGATCCCTTCTCCCAAAAGTGCCGCTTTCTCTGCTTCATCAGCGAGCTTGTCCCATAGCTTGACGGTCTCTTCGTACTCGCCCTTTATGTAGATATATGCCTTTTCAGCTCCAATGGCGAAAGCTGCGATCAGGATTCCTTCAAGCACCGCCCAGGGGTCACCATCCAGCAGAACCTTATCCTTAAAGGTTCCCAGCTCACCCTCATCAGCGTTACAAATAAAGTATTTCGGCTGTTGTTTTTCCTGGGCAGCCGAAGCCCACTTAAGGGCTGTTGGGAATCCTGCACCGCCGCGACCGCATAGACCTGCGCGTTTAATTTCTTCAATTACCAACCCTGGGCCCATATCTAATGCTCGCGCAAGGGCCTGCAGGCCTCCCATAGCCTTATATGCATTCAAATCCAGAGGTTCGTATTTGCCTACCCGTCCGGTTAAAACCTTCTTTTCTTTCACCGCAGCTTTACGCCTCCAGCTGAACCTTGAAGTGGCCGTAGGATGTCAGCGCACCATAAATTCGCGCCTCTGCCAAACCGGTTTTTGCCGCAAGGTCGCGGACTACCTCTCGCGGCACGTATCCGAATTTATCTTGCACCTTGCCCAACACATTAAATAAGTTCTCTTTGGTTGCGCCGCCACTATCTTTGAGAAGTTTTTGATAGGTCTGCATCTTGAACTTAGCCATATCTCAGACCTCAGGCCCACAAACTTGCTTCAGATAAGTACCTTGTTAAAATATCGTAGATTTCAAAGCTGGCGAATTATACACGCCACTTAAACTGAAAGCAACAGCCAAATCAATCTTGACATTACCCAGCGACGCAGCTATTTAAAACCCACGAGATTGCCCTATTGAGATTGAAAAATCGCCTAAATAGCAAAATAGTGCAAAAAAACAGCTCTACCGTTATACCTGCTTAGGTGATTTTCAAGGAAAATACAGGGTTTACAATTCTATCTTGCAATAAGTTACAAAATGAAGTATCAAGAGTAGTTGCTGAAAGTAAAGGGGATTATAACATGGTGCAGAAAGGCAAAACTTCCAAAGCGGTGAAACTTGACCCGACAAAAATGAAGGATTGGCAGATTGCCGAGGCAGCCGAGGAAAACATGCCCACTCCGGAAGAATGGCGAGAGAAGCTGGGCTTGGAAAAAGATGAAATGCTTGCCTATGGGAGAATAGCTAAGCTGGATTTCTTGAAAATCATCGACCGTCTCAAGGATAAGCCTGACGGTAAGTACATAGAAGTGACTGCTATAACTCCTACGCCACTGGGCGAAGGCAAGACCACCACAACTATGGGTATTCTCGAAGGCATGGGTAAGCGAGGGTTGAATGTAGGCGGTTGTATCCGCCAGCCCTCAGGTGGACCTACTATGAATATCAAGGGTACCGCTGCTGGCGGCGGCAACGCCTTACTTATCCCGATGACCGAATTCTCCATGGGCCTGACCGGAGACATTAACGACATCATGAATGCCCATAACTTAGCGATGGTTGCCCTTACGGCGAGAATGCAGCACGAACGCAACTACGATGACGCTCAACTGGCAAGGCTAACCGGAATGCGACGCCTAAATATCGACCCCACTCGCGTGGAGATGGGCTGGGTCATGGATTTCTGTGCCCAGAGCCTTAGGAATATTATTATCGGCCTTGGCGGGCGCATGGATGGGTTTACGATGCAGTCCAAATTCGGTATTGCCGTTAGCTCCGAGCTTATGGCTATACTGTCTATCGTTACTGACCTAAAAGACCTGCGCAAAAGGATGGACGAAATTACCGTTGCTTTCGATAAAAAGGGCAATATCATTACCACCGGTGACTTAGAGGTGGGCGGCGCCATGACTGCCTGGATGCGTAACACTATCAACCCTACTCTATGCTGCACGTTAGAGTACCAACCTTGCATGGTGCATGCCGGGCCATTTGCCAACATTGCTGTGGGCCAGTCCTCCATAATTGGTGACCGACTCGGGCTGA
>JBHIDV010000005.1:0-24879 GCA_046760285.1 Sedimentisphaerales bacterium | reverse complement strand
CTTTACGATGACGGCCCCAACCGCAGGGTTCGGTTCAACCAAACCAATACCCCGCTGGGCCAACTTTAGCGCAGCTTGCATGAATTTCTCGTTATTATTGCTCATTTAAGCATTTCCAAGAACTGCTTCTCATCTACCACTTTGACGCCTAACTTTCTGGCTTTGTCCAGTTTGCTTCCTGGTTCTTTGCCGGCCAATACAAAGTCGGTTTTTTTGCTCACGCTGGAGGATGGCTTTCCACCCGCTTGTCTAATCGACTGCTCTATTTGCTGACGGTTAAACTTCTCCAGCGTCCCTGTAACAACAATAGTTTTGCCTGCCAATTTATTTGAGCGCCGTGCTACCTTTGGTTTTTCGGGCTTTACACCTGCCGCCAACAACTCATCAATAACCGCGCGATTTCTGGGATTGCGAAAATACTCATAGAGGCTTTCGGCCATCCTCGGCCCGATCTGGTCGACGGCCTCAAGCGTCTGCCGGTCGGCGGACATAAGAGCGGAAAGCTCCCCGAAATGTTCAGCTAAAATCTGGGCTGATTGCCCCCCAATATAGCGAATACCCAAAGCTGCGATGAGCCGCCATAACGGCCGAGTCTTGCTCCGCTCTATCGCTTCTATCACGTTGGCGGCGCTTTTTTCCGCCATCCGTTCCAAATCAGCTAATTGTGACTTTTGCAGTTTGTAAAGGTCAGCAAAATTTTTCACTAATCCTTTATCTACTAATTGATCGATTAGAGAAGGCCCCAGATGTTCAATATCCATCTGGTCTCTGCCGGCAAAATATCTCAAAAGTTCTTTCAGTTGGCCCGTGCAGTTTGGATTAACACATCGAATATAGACGCCCTCCTCATCTTTAACTACGGTTGAGCCGCAATTCGGACATTTCTTAGGTACCTTGAAGGGCACCGCGCCGGCTGGCCTTAATTTCTTCTTTACCTGCACCACTTGCGGGATTATCTCGCCAGCCTTTTCAATCAACACGGTGTCACCACAACGAACATCGAGTCGATTCAACTCATCGAAGTTATGCAGGCTCGCTCGCTTGACCGTTGTGCCCGATAACTGGACCGGCACCAAATTCGCAACCGGCGTTAGAATACCACTTTTGCCGACCTGTACATCAATCGATTCGACGATTGTCTCAGCACGTTCAGCAGGGAATTTATAGGAGATACACCAACGAGGTGCTCTGCCGGTTGCGCCGAGGATGTCCCGCTGGCGGAAGTTATTAACCTTGATTACCATTCCATCAATTTTGTAGTCTAACTTTAACGACTTTTCGTCCCAGCCGAGGCAGATGTCTATAACCTCATCAATGTTCTTAGCCTTTTTAGTGTGTGGGTTGACAGGTAACCCAAACTTCTTGAACTTCTGGAGAATTTCATAATGCTCCTCAGCCAAAGGTTCCGAAAGCTGGCCTACCGAATGGGCGAAGAACGACAGATTCCTCTCGGCGGTGATTCTGGCATCGAGAAGTTTTAAGGAACCTGCTGCGGCGTTCCGCGGATTAGCGAAGACCGGCTCGCCGGCTTGTTCGCGAAGTTTATTTAGCTTTATAAACGATTTTGTGGGCATATAAACTTCGCCGCGTACTTCCAGCACGTCGAGAATTTTGCCATCGCCCAAGAGCACAAGAGGGATGCTCCTGATGGTGCGGACATTAGCAGTAACATCATCGCCTACCTCGCCGTCGCCGCGAGTAGCAGCCGTGACCAGAGTGCCCCTTTCATAACGAAGACTTATCGCAACGCCGTCGATTTTCAACTCGACCACATAATCGTAATCTTCGTTGCCTAATTGCTTACGCACCCTTTCGTCAAAGGCCCGCAGCTCATCGGCATTATAAGTATTGTCCATACTGAGCATAGGCACAGCGTGTCTGACGGTGGTAAAACCTTCAAGAGGCTGGCCAGATACACGCTGAGTGGGTGAGTCAGCCGTTATAAGTTTGGGATTTGCCTGCTCCAATGCCTTTAGCTGGGCAAAGAGCTTATCATATTGCTGGTCGCTGATTTTCGGCTGGTTCAGCACATAATACAGGTAATCGTGCCTGCGAATCTCGTTGCGCAATTGCTTGACTCGTTTCTTTATATCTTCAGCCATTCTGGAACCTCGATACTGGATACTCGATGCTGGTTGAGTATCGAGAATCAAGAATCGAGTATCAAGTTTAGGCTGTTTGAGCCTATTTTGCAAGCCTACAGAATTTTCCAAAGTGCCTAAAGTTTGAAGTGACTAAAGTGCCTAAAATTCGTCTGACGGTTGCGGTTTCGCAGCTCGTATCGGTTGCGTTTAGCGTATGACGATAAACGAGACGAGTTGCGCAACCGCTAAACGAATAACGCTTTTTAGCTCACTTTAGGCACTTTAGCTCATTGTATCTTTCTTCCCAGACGGGGTAAACTCCTGACCTTGGGCCGGAGGACCCATATAGGACTTGACCAGGCGTAACTTTCATTGGTTTGTACTACGCGAACATAATACCAATCGGTTTGCTCGGCTTTGCTTGGGGCAGGTTGGCCGGCTGCGCCGTAAGGCGTCCTGTGGAGTGCTTGATGGTCAAATTCAAATTCTGTGTAATAATTATCGAAGAAAACCGCCCGGTGCAGCATTATTGATTCTGAGGTGAACTCTCCGGTGAATGTAATATCACCGCTTAGAGCTAATTGCTTCAAGGATTTGGTAATGGATAGTTTTGTCGGCTTGGTCAAGGTTACGGAAACTTGAGTTTGCGGTGAACCTTGAATCTCCAAAATTATACTGTTGGTCGCTTTTTCCTCGTAAGCTTGTGTGCGAGAGGTATATGAACAAACCTCACAAAGTTTTTCACCCAGGACGATGAGTTTATTGCGTCGCGTTTCATCGAAAGGCCCCGATTGAAAGCAGGGCGTTGCGGAAATAATCTTGCCACCAGCTACAGCCACCTGAAATTTCCAGTCGCAAATCCTGGCCATATTCAGCGCCGCCCATGGTCCCCAGCCAAATTCGATACGACAAAGGACAGGTCTTTTCCAACTGGACGGCTGAATTTGGCGGTCGATAGGATAGTCACGATAAATTGCCTGGTTGTTGCGCAGTACTTCCACGCATTTGATGACGTCTTTACCTTTGACCTTGACGTGGATTTTGCGATGGTGTGCAAAAGGAATGGTCTCACCCATCCAGTGCCCGTTCAAACGAAAGTCCAGTTCGACTCGGTCGGCGCTGACGCCATAGGTTCTTCTTGCCTTAATCGCCTCCATAACGGATTGACGGGTTAAGGCCTCTGCATAGACCGCTGCCAGGCCTTCGCCGTAAGCGCCTGGGTATCCCAAGTGGTCATCCGTACTGGCCACCACACCTACCTGGACACCTTGCTGCCAAAGCCATTGTAGGGTATTTTTGGTGAAACGGCCGCCCATACTATGACGAATATAACGAAACCGGCAGCGGTCGGACTCGGCGTTGCCATGTTCGGAAAAGATTTCGACCACAGGCGAAACCGCAGTGTCTAATACGCTCCAATTTTGTCCTCGCCATCCCTGTTTATATGCCGGATGATGTGGGATCAAAACAGCACCGTTTTGGGCGGCGAAGTCTTGTAATTCTCTGATGTCTTTGGCGTAAACCAGCTCGGCTTTTGAGCCTGGAAAAATGATACAGACATCGCCGTATTGGCTGGAGTGCCATTCATAGCCGATGAAGGACACGAACTTGCCGCTTCTGTTGTATTCATTGGCCAGATGTTTTACTTTCGGCCAGTTATTCTTGAACACTTCAAAGCCGCGCACCCACTTCATATGCTTGTTTTGAGGCATCTTTGGCATATCGTGCCACTGCGAGTGTCCGGTGAAGCAAAAGAAATCAAGATGACTGCGAGCAATATCATAGGCCCGTTCCAGGGAACCTTTTGCATAACCGATGGCATTATGATTGTGAATGTCACCCCAGTAGATGTTTTTTTTGCCCGTCATCAGCGGGTTGGTTTCCTTATTCTTTACTGTTGCGCCCTCGGCCGTAGTATTGGCAAGCCCGCCGTACGTCTGGCGGGCAAGGCCGCTGGACAGCCCCAGAGCAGACCCTGCTCCTGCTAAGTGAGCCAAAAATTGCCGGCGTGATACTTCTGGCCTCGACATTAAATTCACCTCCTTTTAGACTGAAAGTGGCTTTTGTAAAATTCATAACTGCCAAATACATAATATATACCATTGTATGAGGGGGCGAAATTATGTGTAATAAAAAAAAATAAAATCCTTGCTTGCCAAGCAGGGCAGCTATATAATATTGACTAAATTGCGGCGAAAAGAAAGTATATTGAATTGGAATGACCGCGTAATGGGGCGCTGAAGCAGAACGCTTAATGCTAATTTCGTTCACCCCAACACTTGGTGCTGTGTCATTTCTCTTCTTTTGTAGCCCTTGGAAAGAAAGACGTTTTATGTATACAGAAAATATTCAGACCTTGAAAATCGGGAATTTAGAAATCAATCCCCCTATAATACAAGGGGGAATGGGCGTTGGCATTTCTCTATCAGGTTTAGCTTCTGCTGTTGCAAATGCCGGTGGTGTTGGAGTTATTGCTACCGCTGGAATTGGCCAGTTTGAGCCTGATTGGAATACAAACTCCAAGGAGGCAGACAAAAGAGCCTTGCAGAAAGAAATAAGAAAGGCAAAAGCTAAGACGGATGGCATTATCGGTGTAAATGTAATGGTAGCCCTTTCGGATTTTGACGAGCTCGTACAATGCGCCGTGGATGAAGGGGCCAATATGCTCTTTCTTGGTGCGGGACTTCCACTAAGGCTTCCTAAGACATTGCCGCTGGATAGGCTGGGAGCACTCGCTACTAAATTTGTTCCTATAGTATCTTCCGCCAGAGCAACTAAAATTATATTTAAATCCTGGGAGAAACGATACGGTCACGTGCCCGATGCGGTGGTGGTAGAGGGGCCATTAGCGGGAGGACACCTCGGTTTCAAGAAAGAGCAGATTAACAATCCCGACTATGCACTGGAAAAGATTCTGCCGGAAGTAATCTCTGTGATAAAGCCCTACGAGAAGCAGTTCAATAGAAGCATTGCGGTGATTGCCGCCGGTGGGATATACACAGGTGTGGATATTCATAGATTTATGCAGTTAGGAGCCCAGGGTGTGCAAATGGGCACTAGATTTGTTGCAACTTATGAGTGTGATGCTTCTGCTGAATTTAAGCAGGCGTATTTAAGTTGCAAAAAAGAAGATATCGTCATAATTGACAGCCCTGTGGGACTGCCGGGAAGAGCCATACGGAATGAGTTTCTTGAGCGGGTCTCGTCAGGAATTAAAGAGACTTTTAAATGTCCCTGGAAGTGTCTGACAAGTTGTGATTTTAATAATGTCCCCTACTGCATTGGTCGCGCGTTAACCAATGCCAAAAAAGGTAACCTCGAAGAAGGATTTGCTTTTGCGGGAGCTAATGCCTATAGAGTAGATAAAATAATCTCTGTTAAAGAGCTTATGGAGACGTTAGTCGAGCAATATATGGCCGTGACGATGCCGCAATCAATGGTAGCTGGAATGCGGATGCAAAACGCCTAAATTGAAGGTTAGAGATTAGAAAAGGCAATTGATATGAATATCTATGTGGCAAATTTGTCACGTGAAATAACTGAAGACGATTTGCGTCGGGCTTTTGAAGCTTTTGGCCAAGTAAGATCCGTGAACATAGTAAAGGACGGCGTCACTGGCGAGTCAAGGGGATTTGGATTTGTAGGAATGCCGATTAGGAATGAAGCCCAAACCGCAATCGGTGAAATGAACGGCAAGGATTTGAAGGGACACACTATTAAGGTCGAAGAGGGTCGGCGGAAAACAGTCCGTTGGGATGGTGGAGGCAGACGAGGAGGGCTTAGGGATGGTCGCGGTGGTAGAAACAGACAAGGTAGCTCTGGCCGAGGTGGTCGGCCAGGACGTCGGTACTGATAACAAATAACAATAATTCGTATAGTTTCACAGAGGGACGACCCTACGACAGATAATGGGGTCCCAGTGCCCGATAGATATTTTGCTCTGGTTGCCATGGTTCCCAGCCGCCCCTGCTTCCGCAGGGAAATGGCGGCTGGGTCCTCCATAACGGGGAAGGTTTCTGTGAAAAATGATCCATTTGAGATAATTAATACGAAAGGAATTAGCATGAATATTTATGTAGGTAATCTGGCCAACGATGTCACAGAAACCGACCTACGTCAGCTTTTCGAAGCTTTCGGCCAGGTGGAATCTGCTAATGTGGTGAAAGACAGGTTCAGTGGTGAGTCGCGAGGATTCGGATTTGTGGATATGCCATCCAGAAAAGAGGCCCTTTCTGCTATTGCTGGGCTTAATGGGAATAATGTGAAGGGACAGGTTGTCAAGGTTGATGAGGCCCGGCCCAGAAGTCCAGGCCGTGGAGGTGGTCGGCCAGGACGCCGCTACTAATAGGGTTCCCACTTCGCCATAAATCGCGAAGTAGGGCCCTTAACAAATAGCAAGAATCCGTTTAGTTGCCGCCAAAAAGCACCCCGCCCTGCAGAGGCGAGCGGAGTGAAAAACTCTTTATTAGGATAATTACAAAGTGAAGGAGGCATAATGGCACAGGCAAAATCTGGCGATACTGTTACGGTCCACTACACAGGCAGACTTGATGACGGCTACGTATTTGATACCTCTGCTAATCGTAATCCTCTCAAAGTAAAGATAGGCCAAAAGGCGGTAATGCCAGCCTTCGAACAAGCTATAATCGGCATGGAGCAAGGCGAATCCAAGACCGTCAAAATCCAAGCTGAGGAGGCATTTGGACGGTATCGGGAGGAATTGATCCGAACGATTAATCGAAGCGTTTTTCCGGCAAATTTGGAACCAAAAGTCGGTCAGAGACTAACGGCTACTTGTATGGATGGTCGAACAGTTGCAGTAACTGTTACTAATGTTTCCGAGTCGAGTGTGACGATAGATGCCAACCATCCTTTGGCCGGGGAAGACCTGACTTTTGACATTGAACTCGTAAAAATCCTTTAGCCCGCATTTCTCACAGCCGAGAACGCTAAATCTTATCAGACAGGATTTACAAGATTATCCTGTCTTAATAAGAGGAAATCCTGTTCATCCTGTCTAAAAAAGAGGGACAAGCCTTTTCGTGGCCGTTTATAGAGCAGTACTCCCCAGCCTTTTCTTTTCCAACTGGATATTCAAACCCAGACCTCTTATCTCATTGCACAATACATCAAAGCTCAAAGGAGTACCCGCTTCGAGGGTATTTTGTCCTTTGACCATGGATTCATAGATTTTTGTTCGACCCTCAACATCATCGCTTTTAACCGTCAACATTTCCTGCAGCGTGTAAGCGGCCCCGTAGCCTTCCAGGGCCCAAACCTCCATCTCGCCAAATCTTTGTCCACCGGTTCTGGCCTTGCCGCCCAACGGCTGCTGCGTGATAAGAGAATATGGACCGGTGGCCCTGGCATGAATCTTATCATCAACTAAATGATGCAGCTTCATCATGTAGATGTATCCGATAGTTGCTTGTTGGTCAAACGGCTCGCCTGTCCGGCCGTCTATCAATTGGGTCTTTAGTGTCTTAGGTACATTTATGAAAAACTCATCCGCCTTCGGCGGAACGATTCTCGATTCTCGATTCTCGATTCTCGCCCGTTCTCCAGCCCTTAGGGACTGCGAAGGATGAAATTCTCGCGAGGAACGAGCATCCAGCATCGAGTATCCAGTATCCAGAGCCCTTCGGGCCATAAGCTCATTTGCTTCATCATTGAGTTTGGCGATATCCTCTTCAGTAGCGCCGTCGAAAACCGGCGTAATAGCATGAAAGCCCAGCACCTTTGCCACCCAGCCGAGATGCGTCTCCAGAATCTGGCCCACATTCATTCGGCTGGGAACGCCCAGAGGATTCAGCAATATGTCCAGAGCTGTACCATCCTCGAGAAACGGCATATCCTCTTCCGGCATAATCTTGGCAATAACACCCTTATTGCCATGGCGTCCAGCTATTTTATCGCCGATGGACAATGTTCTTTTAACCGCTACATAGACTTTTGCCATCTGCAATACGCCGCTGGGCAGCTCATCGCCGTGTTTCAATCGCTCAATCTTGTGGTTCTTTTCTTCCTGAATTTCGGCAATCTTGACCCAAAATTTGTCCACGATTTTGGCCACTTCATCCCGCACCGACGCCGGTTTCACCCACTTAATATCAAAGGCCTCTATCTGCTCGTAAATAACTTCATCGTCGCTGCTGGCTCCGACTTTTTGACGCGTAGATGAATCTATGATATGACAATCGAATTTTTTATGGATCGCTTCGATCATTTGCCTAAATATGGCACATTCTTTGGCTCGCATCTGGTTTTGGACCTTTTCAACCTGCGCTGCCAGTTCCTTTTTTTGCTTGTCGCTGCGTCCACCACGTCTGGTGAATAGTTCGGTTTTTATTACCACTCCCTCAAAACCTGAGGGAAGTTCCAGCGAGTCGTTTTTAACATCTTCACCAGCCCTGCCAAATATGGCGTGCAGTAGCTTTTCCTCAGGCGTCAGCTCGGTCTTCGACTTGGGTACGACCTTACCTACTAAAATATCGCCGGGACAAACCCTGGTCCCTTCACGGACTATCCCCCTTTCATCAAGGTTTCGCAGTGCCTTTTCGCTAATATTGGGAATATCACGAGTAAACTCTTCCTTGCCCAGGCGGGTTTCACGAACCTCGGCTGTAAACTCGTCAATGTGAATGCTGGTAAAGCTATCGTTCTTGCAAAGTTTTTCACTGACAATAATCGCATCTTCAAAGTTAAATCCCTCAAAAGAAACAAACCCCACCAGCACATTTTTACCCAGAGCCAGGACGCCCTCAGCCGTACCGCCACCATCTGCAATAATCTGGCCGGCCTTGACCTTATCACCTAATCTGACTATGGGCTTTTGATTAAGACAGGTTCTTTCATTCAATCCTTCAAATTTTTTGAGCTTATATTCATCAGTATGGTTTATAACTATGTGCTGGCAGTCCACTGCGGTAACAACGCCACTGCTTTGGCTGCGCACGACCATACTGGAGTTTTGGCCCACTACTTTCTCCATGCCTGTACCAACCAAAGGCGGCTCTGTCTTTAGCAGCGGAACGGCTTGGCGCTGCATATTGGAACCCATCAAAGCCCGGTTGGCGTCATCGTGCTCCAAAAACGGAATAAGAGAAGCTGAAACGCCCACAATTTGTTTAGGTGAAATGTCGATGTAATCAACCTCGGAGCTTTCGACATGGGCCAATTCACCGCCTTTTCTGGCCAGAACCAAACCCTTCTTAACACTGACTGACACTGACTTATCACTGACGGACGCCGCCTTCCGTCTTTGTCCGTTTTCCGTCCGTGTCAGTCCGTCTCTTTCCAGAACGCTGGGAGGAGCAAATACCGCTTTCATTTCCTCATCAGCCCGCAAATACTCTACTTCGCCTGTAACCTTTCCAGCCTTGACCTTTTGATACGGTGTAAGCAGAAATCCATATTGGTCCACGGTGGCAAAGATTGCTAATGAGGAAATCAGGCCGATATTCGTACCTTCTGGAGTTTCGATGGGACAGATTCTGCCATAATGACTGATATGGACATCCCGAACCTCAAATCCTGCCCGCCTTCTGTTCAAACCGCCTGGGCCCAGAGCAGACAGCCTTCTTTCATGAGTCAATTGACTTAAGGCGTTGGTTTGGTCAACGACCTGGCTTAATTCGCCACGACCAAAGAAATAGTTGATGCTGCTGGCTACAGTCTTGGAATTAACCAGGTCTGCGATTCGCAAGGGCTCCTCAGTATCTCTTTTAATACTCATTCGTTCTTGGACGGTCTTTCGCAGCTTCAGCAGACCTTTCCTGATTTCATCACTGGCCAGCTCCTCGAGGGTACGTAATCTTCTATTTCCCAGATGGTCAATGTCGTCGATCTGGCCCTGGTTGTTGCGCAAAGCCATTATGTATTTCATGGTGTTAAGGAAATCTTCGGGCCGAAGTGTCATCTCATCCTCGTCTATGGACTGGCCGAACTTACGATTCAATCTGAATCTGCCGACCTTACCCAGACGATAGCGGTTCGGATCGAAAAACTTCTCTGCAAAGAAAGTTTTTGCCTTCTCCTGATTAGGTGGATTGCCAGGCCTTAACCTCATATAAAACTTTAACAACGCCTGTTCATGACTTTGGCAATCATCCTCAGCCAGGGTGTTTAAGATAAGGCTATCCCGTACCTCCTCAATAACTTCGAGTTTTTTGATGCCGCTTTGTTGTATCAAAGAGAGCCTATCACTGATTTGCGTGCCGGCTTTTACTATGATTTCACCGGTTTGCGCGTTGACCAGCGGCTCCACCGCCCACATAGTAGGTGTGAGTTTGTCTGTGGACACAATTTTTGTGGGATAAAATAGCCGTAAGATTTGCTCGGTGCTGCCGTAATCAGCAGATATGGCCCGCAGAAAAACGGTGGCCGGTATCTTGCTGGACTGGTCAATTCTGACCACCAAAACATCCTTCTGGGTAACAGCTATCTCCATCCAACTGCCTCTTTCCGGTATGATTCTGCCGCCGTGCAGCACTCTATCGCCTTCTTTGCTCTCGATGAGAAAGTCGACCCCTGGACTTCGATGCAATTGACTTACGATGACCCTGACGGCGCCATTGATGATAAACTCTCCACCACCTACCATCACCGGTATTTCACCAAGATATATGGCCTGCTCAGCTAAATCTTCGCCGTCGGCTCTACATAGTCGGCAATGGACTTTTAAGGGATAAGCATAGGTCAACCTTAACTGTCGGCACTGTGTCATCGTATAGTGTGGCTTTTCCAGCTCATAGTAGAGATATTGCAAATTCATCTTCTTGTCATAGCTTTCGATAGGGAATATCTCGTTAAACAAGGCTTGCAGTCCGATACACTTTCTTTTGTTTGGGGCGACATCCTTCTGCAAAAAACGCTCATAACTTGTTTTCTGCATGGCTACGAGGTCTGGGACCTCAACCGCATCGCAGACTTTGCCAAAATTACGAACAGTTTGTAAAGCCATCTGACACTCCCGCATTCGGTTATTGGTTATTGGTTATTGAATTTACCAGTTACCATTCACCAATGAACCATTTTGCTCAGGCTAATTCAACTACTGCACCAGCAGCTTCAAGCTGCTTTTTGACGGATTCAGCCTCTTCCTTGCTCAGGCCTTGTTTGACCGGCTTGGGGACATTGTCGACCAGTTCCTTAGCCTCTTTTAAACCTAAAGCCGTTAAAGCTCTCACCTCTTTGATAACTTGAATCTTTTTGTCGCCGAATTCTTTAAGGATTACGTCAAAGCTGGTTTTCTCCTCAGCTTGCTCAGGCCCAGCCCCTGCTGCTGGTGCTGGGCCTGCCATCATGACCGCGCCACCGGTAGCCGGTTCTATGCCATACTCAGCCTGGAGATAATCGCCAAGCTCTTTGGCTTGCATCAATGTCAGGCCGACTATTTTATCACCGAGCTTTTTAATCTCGCTGCTCCATTTTCCGGCCTCTGATGCCTGTTGTGTTTCTTGTTTCTTAGTTTCTTTTACCTCCTTAGCTTGCTCTTTTGTTTGCTCTTTTGCCATTTTTCATTAGCTCCTATAGTTAACGCCTGGTGGTAGCCGAAACTCCGTCGTTTCGTTTAACCCGCTACCGGGACAGCCACACAAGCAACCACAATCATGGTTAATTAGTTAAATGGTTAATTAGTTAATTAACCAGTCAATAACTCATGCTGCCTGTTTCCCAGCTCTTTCTATAATGGTCTTTATACAACCGGCAATAACTGCCGCCGGAGCAGTAAAACCGCTGATTAATCTTGCCGCAGGCGACTGTGCCAGGATTACCAATTTGCTCTGCAGTTGGCCCCGCGTGGGCATCTTTGAAAGTGCCTCTGCAGCCTTAGCATCTAAAGCTGAGCCTTCCAGAAAGGCTCCTTTTATCTCTACCGCTGGCACTTTTTTGCTCCACTCGGCCAGCTCTTTAGCAATATCAACAATGCTGTCACCACCATAGGCGATAGCACAGGGACCGCTAAATAGCATTGCTGCTGGTTCCATCCGGCGCTCACGCAGCGCCCTTTTAAAAAGTGAGTTTTTCACCACCATCAATCTGATGCCCTTGTCTTTAAGCTGGCCGCGCATCAGATTATTGTCAACACCGCCGAGGCCCTTTGTATTGACAACCAAAAAATCACTAATACCTTCATCGGCGATTTTCTTTTGAAGTTCTGCCTGCAGTAATTCTTTTACGTACTTGCTCATATCAGTCCTCAAATGATAACAGCTATAGCAGGACTCATAGTGGCAGATATACACAACTTTTTTATATATGTACCCTTTGCTGCTGCGGGTTTAATCTTCTTTATATGTGAGACAAAAGCCTCGATATTGCCAATTAGTTTTTCCGCCTCAAAGCTTTGTTTGCCGACTACTACGTGAACATTGCCGCCGGCGTCGTTTTTGAACTCGATTTTACCGGCGGCGAATTCAGCTACCGCGGTGGCTATATCGTTAGTTACCGTGCCCTTTTTAGGCGAAGGCATCTTGCCTTGTGGTCCCAGCACTCGGCCGAGCTTACTTATCTTGCCCATCACCTTCGGCGAGGCCACCGCCACATCAAAGTCCATCCAGCCATCCGAGATTTTTTTTATCAGCTCATCGCAGCCGGCCTCAATGGCGCCGGCCTTTTTAGCTGCTTCAACCTCGGTGTCCTCGCAGAAAGCGATAACTTTTTTCTGCTTACCTATGCCGTGAGGCAAAGATATTGAGCCGCGAACTATCTGGTCGGCTTGCTTAGGGTCTATTCCCAACTGTAGGACACACTCTACAGTCTGGTCAAATTTCGCCGACTTAAAGGACTTGATTTTCTCGACTGCCTCAGCCAGACTGACCGGCTCTTTACCTAACTGCTGTGATTCTTTTTTATACCTCTTGCTCCTAAATCGCATATCTCGTACCGGACACCACAGTTTTTCAACTAATCACTTATTTCTATGCCCATACTTCGGGCGGTACCTCTGATAATCTTTTCAGCACTGTCCAAATCGTATGCGTTCAAGTCCTCGAATTTGGTCTCAGCGATTTCACGTAGCTGGCTGGCAGTAATTTTTCCAACCTTCTCCCTATTAGGAACGCTGCTTCCCTTTGCCAGTTGAGCAGCTTGCTTTAAGAGCACCGCTGCCGGGGGGCTTTTAACTTCAAAGGCAAAACTCTTGTCCTGATAGACAGTTATCACCACCGGTACAACCGTTCCGTTAAGCTGCTTTGTGCGCTCATTAAACTGCGAAACGAACTGGCCGATATTAACGCCATGCTGACCCAGAGCAGGCCCTATTGGCGGGGCCGGCGTTGCTTGTCCTCCCGGCGCTTGTAATTTAATCTTTACTCTTACTTCTTTGGCCATTCTCGTTTCTCGCTTCTCGATGCTCGCCGAGTATCGAGTATCCAGTATCGAGTCACAATTTTTCAATCTGCCAATATTCTATATCCAGAGGAGTACTTCGACCGAATATCGTAACAATTACCTTCACAATCCCGCGCTCCGCATCAATCGAATCGACGACGCCTTCAAAGTTTTCAAAGGCACCTTCTCGAATTTTAATCGGATCGCCTTTTTTAAACTCAACTTTGATGCTTGGTGCTTCCTCAGGTTTTTCTGCCTCTAACAGCATCTTTGCCACATCCGTATCCCGCATGGGGGTGGGGATTCCTTCTGTACCGATAAAATCTCCGACGCCTGGAGTTGCCTTCATCATGAACCAGGCCTTTTCCGGCACTCGGCCATCCTGGGTCGGCTCCATCTCCATAAAAACATAGCCCGGATACAATTTGCGCTTATGGATTGTTTGCTTGCCCGCGCGGACGCGCTTTATCCGCTCTACAGGGACCTCTATTCGGCCAATAGTATCGGTTAAGCCCTCCTGTTTGACTTTCTGCACCAGGGCCTCTTTAACCTGCATTTCTTTATTTGCCGCAACTCGTAAAACGTACCAATTCATACTACTGCAATAACCAGTCGAAAAAGTGGTAGAAGCCTATGTCGGTGGTCCCAAGAAGTATTGCCATAATAATCACCACTACAATAACGATAAATGTCGAAACCGCTATTTCTTTCCTGCTGGACCAGCTCACCTTTTTCATTTCGCCTTCGGCAGCGATGAGAAAATCTGCGACTGCCGGTTTATTTACCAGGTAAAAAATCACCAGGCTCAAGGCCACAAATAAACCAGCGGGCACCATAGTTGTAACCCACAAGCGAGTTTTAGGACTCAGATTCCAGTCAGCAGCCTCCAAGTGCTGGTACAGCCGCAAACAACCCAATCCTACAATTATAGCTGCGCCCAGAGCGCTACATAACCTGGTGTATTTGCCCTGGCCACGTTTATAAATTTCAAAAATCACACTGCCCCACCCTAATTGACTTGCTGTCTTCATTATCGACCGTTGTTTTAGTTAAAGCAGGCCAGGAGGGAATTGAACCCCCAACCTTCGGTTTTGGAGACCGATGCTCTGCCAATTGAGCTACTGGCCTAACTGTATACTATACTTATATCGTCACTATAAAGCAGATTAGTTCTATTTACGACGTATTTTGTGAACAGTATGTTTACGCTCCTTCTTACAGAATTTCTTGAGTTGTAATTTCGGCACACCCTCAGCTACACTAACACTGGTGCGATAGTTTCTGCCGCTGCATTCGGTACATTCCAGCCAGACATACTCTCTTTTGCTTTTCTTTTTCGCCATAAAATCTAATTCTACCCAGCAGTTCGCTTACTCGATGAACACTTCTCTGACGCTTGTCCGCCGTAGGCGGGACAGTCAAGATTTACTGCCCTGTAGATACTTCACTGCTGTGAGCACCTTTGTTTTTGATAGTCAATGGAGGGACCCCGCTTTGCGGGAACCCAATTTACTGGTTATTCAGGGGGTGCTTATGCAAGGATTTTCGTTACTACGCCGGCACCGACGGTCCGGCCGCCCTCGCGAATAGCGAAGCGAAGGCCTTCCTCCATAGCGATCTGGGAGATAATCTCCACCTCCATCGTTATATTATCACCTGGCATACACATCTCTGCAGGCTTACCTTCCCTACTCATTAGCCCCAGAATCGAACCGGTTACATCAGTGGTTCTGAAATAAAACTGCGGCTTATAGCCCGGGAAGAACGGTGTATGACGACCACCTTCTTCTTTGGTTAGGACATAGACCTCCGCTTGAAACTTAGTATGGGGAGTGATACTGCCGGGTGCTGCGACCACCTGTCCTCTCTGCAATTCTTTCTTTTCCACGCCCCGCAACAGTACTCCAATGTTATCGCCGGCTCGGCCTTCGTCGAGCGTTTTGTTAAACATCTCCACCCCGGTAACCACGGTCTTACGGGTCTCCTTTGCCAGCCCTACGACTTCAACCTCCTCGCCAACGCGGACTTTACCACGCTCTACCCGGCCTGTGCCCACGGTGCCCCGGCCTTTTATGCTGAAAACGTCCTCGACCGGCATAAGAAATGGCTTGTCAATATCGCGCTGAGGAAGCGGAAAATACTCATCCACCGCATCCATCAATTCATCAATGCACTTGCAAGCCTCATCATCTTTACCTTCGCTTTCCATAGCCGCCAAAGCTGAGCCTTTAATAATAGGAATATCATCGCCGGGAAATTCATATTTGTTCAACAGTTCCCTTATCTCCAGCTCAACCAAATCCAGCAGCTCCGGGTCATCTACCTGGTCCACCTTGTTCAAGAAGACCACAATCCGAGGCACATTAACCTGACGGGCCAGCAGAATATGCTCGCGAGTCTGCGGCATAGGCCCATCATTGGCTGCTACCACCAAGATAGTCCCGTCCATTTGGGCCGCTCCGGTAATCATATTCTTGATATAATCGGCGTGCCCCGGACAATCGACGTGGGCATAGTGGCGTTTATCCGTCTCATACTCTACATGCGCAGTATTTATGGTAAGGCCACGCATTTTCTCTTCCGGGGCGTTGTCTATGTCTTCAAATCTCTTGACAACACCTGTGCCACTTTTGTGCACCAGTCGCATAGTAATTGCAGACGTCAATGTGGTTTTGCCGTGGTCAACATGACCGATAGTTCCAATATTGATATGTGGTTTTGTCCGTTCAAATACTGCCTTAGCCATCTTAATATAGACCTCCAATATGCCAGGTTAGTACTTTTGTTTACCTGCCCATTGCCTAACTGGTTTTACAAAAGCCTGCTTTCAAACCTCTATAATTAACTCTCAGCCAAGATTATCGATAATTTGCTCACTATCTCGGCTCGACCTGCTTGCACTTAGCTGCTGATGGGATTCGAACCCATGACCTCGTCCTTACCAAGGACGCGCTCTACCGGCTGAGCTACAGCAGCAACGCCCCTTTCGCCTTTGGGCACTGCGGTGGTGTAATTAAATAGACACGAACAACTTTATCCCGCTTCCAGACTGCAAAGGATAAGCCTCGCCCTCGTTCTATCACTCAAAAACCTGAGAAAAAGCAAAAAACTTGCCGTTTACACCCTTTTTAATATAAGATTTATACGTTACAGGACCAACCCTAAAAGTGCAAAGATAAAACTAAAAAAACTTAAAAAATCTTAAAAAAATAAAAATCTTTTGAATTTTTTCACTAAAACGTTATCCACACCGGCCTTTTTCTGACACAATATTGTATAAATCCTTGGTTCCTATCTATATAGAGCAATTCCTGCTCTGGTTACTTACCATTATTTCTTGGTTTCTCCCCATTTTCGGCCTTACTAAGGCGCTCAGCCCATTTTTTTAGCTGCTGTCGCCACTTCGGCCTATTCTGGGGGAGCTTTGTTTCAGCTAATGCCTTTAACACAGTGTTAGGGTCAGCTCCTGGTGAAGGATTGCTTAAATAGTCGTCGATTGAGCGTACAATGACGTTGTTGGGGTCTAAATCTTTCTCTAACAAGCAATTTTCCACCAATTTGGCACCAAGTTCTACCTTTGGCCATCTCAGATACACCACCAGCAAATCGGACAAAATTGCTTCTTTTTCCTGCACAGTCTGGGCAGTCTCACGCAACAGGCCTAAATATTCTGCTGCCCGCTCAAACTGACCTATGGCAATATAAAGGTCGGCTAACTTCTGTCTGACGTTCTTGAGCATTTCTGGTTTACTTTCGCCGGTGGCCTTTCGCTGTGCTATTTCCAGAAAAGGGATTTTCTGCTCGTCCGATAATTTGGTTTGGCTATTTTGCGAGACCACCTCGTCTATCCACTTGTTCAGGACATCGGCGTCAGAGTTGTTGAATATTTTCAGCATTGCCTGCCAGGCCGACTCGCTTTCAGAGTTTGAACCTATTTTTTCTACCAGCCAAACCAGGTCTTCTGTGGCGCCAATTTCGCCAGCAAGGGCTATCAGCTTGCCTCTCACAATGGCGCTGGGGTCATTGACAAAATCTTTTCGCAATCTTCTCAATGCACCAGCTTTATCAATATAGATAAGTCCATCTACCGCTGCTTCTCGAACTAAATCTGTTTTGTCACTTAGGGCCTCTTCAAACAAGGGCTTAAAACGCTTCCTTGCTTGAGCACTGCAAACGCTCTGGGGAGCACATAGACCTGCCATCACACTAAGCAATTCCCCGCGTAGAGTTCCAGTGGCACTTTGGGTTTGCTGGTTGAATTTCTCTGTCAGTAAATCAAGATACCCGTTAACCTCGGCGGATTCTAATCCACCCTGCTCCAGCAGTTTTTTCATAACTTCGGCACCTTTTTGCGCCTTTTTCGGCTCCTGCTCGGACAGATACTTTACTGCCCATTCCAGGGCTTGCTCTCTTACCTCCTTGGGAATCTTGAATTTTGCATCGGGCAAAGAGGCATAGTAACACGCTCCACCGAGTGCAACGAATAACTCCATTCTGACCTCATCGTCCGGTTCGACTTTGAGCTGCTCAGCCAAGGGCTGGGCTGAGTTTAACTCGCCCATCAGTGCCAACACCCTGGCTATTTTTAGCCGAACCTCCGGGTCCGGGTCCGATATCAAATTGATCAAAATCGGCCCAATTTCAACTGGTAATTGGGGATTCGTTCCTCTCCGCCGTTGCGCAACCTTTTCCAATGCCCATAATTTTGCTATTGGTTCTGAACCGACCAAATGCTCGGCTAAAAACTTGCCTTTTGCCTCGTCTTCGCTAATGGCGTCATATATCCTATCCAATGCGGACCGATACCGCTGCCGCCATAAGTTCAATTCGTTTTCCAGCTTACGGATTTCTGTTTCCCGACGAGTCAGCCGATCCCGCAAAAACGCCTCTGGGCCTTGGCGCTTGAGTTTATCTACGATTTGCTGGCGAGCTTGGACATCTTCGCCTACCGGTATGCCCAGAGAATGCAAGGCAGCCTCGGCTGCGGCAGCGACCTGGCTTTCAGAGTCATCAAGTAGAGCCATAAGCGTAAATATCACCCTCATATCTGGCTGAAGTTTCAATGCATATATCGCGTTCAATCTGGCTTTGACCGGCAGAGAGGACTCTGTTACTATTGCTTCAAGGCCTTTCCGTATTTGCTCATACCTGAAAATCAAAGTCGCTTCAGCAGCCAATTCAGCCCCGACGGAATCGTCCGTAGTTAGAATCTGGAGCAACGGCTGGATAAACTCTTGCTTATTTTCTATAGGTTTCTGTGCTACTCGCATCTGGATTAGTGCTTTGCATACAGCCGCTCGTGCAGCACTATTTTCGGCCTGCTTTAGCGTGTCAATTAGGATCTTCCTGGCTAACGGGTCTTCACTGGACAGCATCACCAGCGCTGCTTTTATGCGAATTTGTTCGCTGGGGCCAGCCAAAAGGGCATTTCTATTGATTTCCAATTGCTCATCGGGCTTAGCTTCTGTAGAGGGTGTACTTTCTGGCGAGGCCGGCTTGTCCTGACCCGCCGCTGGCAGGCTAACCTGCTGGCACATTGCCACCAGCAAAACTACCACAGGGGTTCCCCAAACGCGAAAGAATGCGTTTGGGGACCCCACATATATCCGTCTTATATTCATTCAGATGACCTTGAAGAAAAATGATCGGGCACGGAATTCATAAAAAATTTCCGATTGGCGTTTAGCGATTTATAAATTGAAAATCGCAAATCCAGATTATAATAACCTCAAAAACCAGTTCCGTCAATTTAGTTGATTAGTTAATTTGTTGATTAGTGATTAGTTCATTGAACTAATTCGCTAATTCACTAAGAACTTCTAACAAAATGAGATTGCTTCGTCGCTACGCTCCTCGCAATGACAATGATAGAATGTCATTGCCAGCGAAGCGAAGCAATCTCAATGACTGTACAGAGCAAGACCATTTCATTTTGTTAGAGGCTCTAATTTATTTACGGTCTCGGATGGAATTTCTTATGAATCCTTCGCAATCTTTCCTGATCAACATGTGTATAAATCTGGGTGGTGGCTATATCCACATGTCCGAGCATTTCTTGAACGCTGCGCAGGTCCGCTCCACCAGCAAGTAGATGCGTGGCGAAGCAATGCCTCAATGTGTGCACCGTTAGATTTCGGGGCATACCTGCACGGATAGCGTATTTTTTAACTAACCTCCAAATTTCAATACGACTCATAGGCCGACCTGTTCGGGACAACAACAAAAAATCAGAGCTTTCGGGCTTTGCCAGTGCAGGACGCAGGCCCCTCAAATAGTCAGCTACAGCCAGGATAGCAGCCCTGCCGATGGGTATTATTCGCTCTCTGCCGCCTTTGCCAACGCAGCGCAAGTACCCAATATCGAGGTTCAAATCTGAAGTCTTCAGGCCCGCTAACTCGCTGGCACGAATCCCAGTAGCATAAAGCAATTCCAGCATGGCCTTATCACGAAGGTAAAAAGGCTCGCCAGGCTCTGGAGCGTTTAGAAGGTTGGCTACCTGTTGCTTGTTACAAGTAATTGGCAGTCTCTGCCAGAGCTTTGGGCTTTCAATGACCGAAGCCATGTCCTCTTCTACCAAGCCGGTGAGTTTGGCAAACCGCAATAGCATTCTTATTGCCACCAGGCAGCGCTTAATCGAGTTTTCACTTCTCTGGTTTTGGGCCAGATCTCTGAGATAGTTTTGTATGAGGGCTGTATTTATGTCCTCGATACTGGATACTGGATGTTCGATACTCGTCGAGTATCTAGAATCGAGAATCGAGCATCTAGAACAATATTGCAGAAAGCTCTTCAGATCCCGGCCATAGGCCAAAATCGTGTTATTGGATAGACCGGCCTCAATAGCCAAATAGTCCAGAAAATCCTTGACGAGACGGCCTAACGGTGTAGGCTGCGCTGTGCCCACATTCTTTTTGGTGTGCGGAGCACACCCTACAGATTGTGTTTGCGTAGAAGGCATTGCTCGTTTCTGGATGTTAGATTCTGGATTTTGGATTGTCGATTTTTTCTACGAGCATCCAGTATCGAGTATCAAGTTTAATATCGGCGTTAAGACGAGTTAACCTTTACTCCATTAGAAATTTTCCTTTATTGCCCTGTGCGGCATCTTCTTGAATGGGAGCTATCTTTATGATACAATATTGCGCCAAAGGCAGATGTGCAGATTTTCCCGGAGGTGCCACAGATGAAACAGCTCGTTACTATCGCCATCGTTATTTTGACGGGGGCCCCAAACCTAACTACTGTTAGCGCGCAGGTAGATCAAAGCGGTGATGGTAAACCAGGACTAAGCAAGTACTACGTTCCTTACGATAGTCCCATTGAGCCGAATACGCCAGGCTATACTCTTCCGCTCGACCTAAACGATGTGGCGAACTACGCCGATATAGATTCCAAGTTCGAGCTAAACAGCGCCCGTCCACTGCTCAAGAAGAATGGCTTTGCCATCATAGAACACAACTTCGGCTGGTTCGACCCCAACAGAGACGATATCGTAAAACCGTACAAAAACCTGCAAATGATGAATGTGCCTTTGTTTGTCACAGCCGACACGCTGCTGCACCTTTATCACGTCCAATTTGACGAAACTCTGAAAGACGTGGAGCAGCGCGAGTTTGTCTCTGACATTAACAACCTGACAGTAGCACTGTTGAATGAGGCACTGGCCCAGTACGAACGATACAGCGGTGATTTGAAAGAGGCAGCAAGGCGAAATGTAGCGTATCTTGCCGTTGCACAAAAACTAATCGAGCCGAATGCTTATGTCCCAGAACTGGTAGCAGACGTTGTAGCAAATGAATTGGCTAAAATCGATGCGCATCAGGGATTCGAAGCCAGCGACATCTTCATCTATCAAGAAGACTATTCGCAATATGTGCCGCGAGGCCATTACACCCAAACCGAACAGCTAAAACGCTACTTCAGGACTTTAATGTGGTATGGGCGGATGGCATTTCTGCTAAAAGGTGCCCAGAATTGGGGCCCGGCTGGAGATGCCCTTATCAGCGAATATGATGCGAAGATTCAGACCTTGCAGGCAGTATTACTAACAGAGTCCATTGGACAGGTAAAGCTGGACCAACGAAACGGACAAGAGGTCTGGGAGCGGATTTACGCCGTAACCTCTTTTTATGTAGGCTTAGCTGATGACCTTACGCCCTATGATTATCTCGATGCGCTGGATAAGGTTTTCGGCATTGACTTCGAGCCGACTGACCTGCAAGATGAAAACAATCTGTTCGCACTGAAAGTTGAGTTGGCCCTGCTGCCGTCGCCCAAAATCTTCGGCGGCACGGGCAATGTATTTGTGACACCACCCGTCACAGCCGAGTCTCTTAATGCGGTGCTTGACAAGACCAAGGGAATGCGGTTTATGGGCCAGCGGTTCATCCCAGACTCATATATGTTCGGCCAGCTCGTCTTTCCTAAAGTGACAGAGCCGAATGTCGTTTGGTCAATACCGCCGTTCACGACCGGATTCACCGGCGTGAATTTAGCTCGCTGCTACCCACGCGGCCTTGATGTGATGGCGCTTCTGGGCTCAGAGCAGGCTAAGGCAATCTTAATTGAGCAAGGCGACACAAATTATGTCAATTATTGGCAGCAGTTCAACAAACTCAAGGCCGAGTTCGATGCGTTTGATATTTATGATTGGAACCAGAATCTATATTGGGGTTGGCTGTACTCGTTGCGAGCCTTGATAAGCGAACTCGGCGAAGGCTACCCCAACTTTATGCGGACAGAAGCCTGGCAGAAAAAAGAACTCAACTCAGCTTTGGCATCTTGGACACAGTTGCGGCACGATACCATCCTCTACGCCAAACAGAGCTACACGCCGATAAGGACCAGCCTTCCTCCTGCTGTAACCGGTTATGTAGAGCCTGTGCCCGAATTTTATGGCCGACTGCTGGCACTGACCCGCATGACCAGGCAAGGCTTAAGTGACTTTGCCGCACTGTCAACTCAGGCGGCAGAACGGCTGATGAATCTTGAGAATATACTGGCCCGACTAATTGAAATCGCTAATAAAGAACTTTTGAATCAACCACTATCGCAGGACGATTACCAGTATATCAGAGAATTCGGCAGAGCCCTGGAAGGGGCCATTATGGGTGTTGAGCAAAAAGGACTCAAGACCACGCTCGTGGCAGATGTACATACCCATACTGCTGAAAGCAATGTCCTCGAGGAAGCTGTAGGCTATGTGGACCTCATTATCGTAGCCTGTCCGACTCCAGACAGCTCAATTTTTCTGGCAGCGGGTCCAGTTCTATCCTATTATGAATTCAAACACCCCATGAGTGATAGACTTACTGACGAGGCCTGGCGAGAAATGCTTGCTTCGCCTGACAGACCCGACCGACCCAGATGGTTCCAACCGCTCCTGCAGTTACACTCATATTAGCTGATAAGGAAAAATATATGAACAACAACAAGCTAACCCGTCGTGAACTGCTGAAATATGCAGCTGGCGGCGCACTGGTACTGGCCTGCCGAGCTGATTCGACATCCCAAAACTTGCCTGCTGTGCGGGCTATCACTCATGGCCCGAAATATCATTGGTTCAGCTACTACGACAAACTTCAGTTCGACCCCACCTGCCGGTATGTGCTTGGGATGGAGGTTGATTTCGAGCATCGAAGCCCCAAACCCGACGACACTATCAAGATTGGAATGGTCGATTTGAAAGACGGTGACCGATGGCTCGAACTGGGCGAAAGTCGCGCCTGGTGCTGGCAACAAGGCTGTATGCTGCAATGGCGGCCAGGCTCAAAAACCCAAATCCTCTGGAACGACCGGCAAGGTGGTCAATTCGTCTGCCATATCCTTGATGTGGCCACCGGCAAAAAGCAAACTCTGCCGCATCCGTTTTACACCATTAGTCCCGATGGCCGTGCTGCTGTCGCACCGGATTTTCGGCGCATCCAGGATATGCGTCCCGGCTACGGCTATGTAGGCCTGTCTGACCCCCATGCAGACGAATTGGCACCGAAAGACTCAGGCATCTTCCGGCTTGACCTTGAAGCTGGAAAACAAGAATTGATAATCTCCATCGCTGATATTGCTCAGTTCGGCAGAATTCCCGGCAAGCCAAAAGCTGCCAAACACTACTTTAACCATCTATTGTTCAATCCCGACGGCTCTCGATTTATATTCTTACATCGCTGGCGTGCTAAAGGTCAAAAGGGCTTTGGTACACGAATGCTTACCGCTCAGCCTGACGGCAAAGATATTCGTGTCGTGGATGGCTACGGCAGGACCTCGCACTTTATCTGGCAAGACAGCCGGCATATCCTCGCCTGGGCCTGGCATCCTTCGCATGGAAGCGCGTTCTATCTCTATGAAGACAGCGCAACAGAAAAGGTCGAAGTAGTGGGTAAAGATGTTATGACTCAAAATGGCCATTGCAGTTACCTGCCCGGTAACAAGTGGATTCTCAACGACACTTATCCAGACAAGCAGCGAAAACAGCACGTTTATCTCTACCATGTGGCGACGGGCAAAAAAGTACCTCTGGGGCATTTCTATTCGCCGCCACAATATAAAGGCGAATGGCGCTGTGATACGCATCCGCGTTTTAGCGGCGATGGCCGTAGCGTTGTTATCGATTCGCCGCACGGCGGCAATGGCAGACAAATGTACCTCATCGACATCGGTGCAATTGTGGGTTGATTTGGCTTTTTGGTCATCTTTGCCCAGCTCCAATTTCAACCGCAGAGACCGCCGAGCACGCCGAGATTATTAATATTGTCATCAGCACTCGTAGGATGGGCAGATTTTCTGCCCATGCTGACATTACACATATCCAGCATGGGCAAACGAGTTGCCCATCCTACCCTGCTCTTTGTTTTCTTTGCGCTCTCAGCGTTCTCGGCGGTGAATCTGTTTTCAATCGGATTAAGCGATTTTGAATCTCAGATATTGTCTCTTGAGTTAAAGCTCCATCGTAGATATAATCAGCCGAGATTTTTCAAAATCTACGAATAAATAGATACGAAATGAATATGAACGCAAGAGGCAAGACCCAAGACCCAAGATTCAAGACTCAAGACCTCATAACGGTCTTGGGGCTGTGGTCTTTAGTCTTGAGTCTGTTTCCAGCAGGCTGCGCCGAGCAGCAGCGATATGAAACGATAGAGCAAATTTGCGTGCCGGGCGTGGATAAGGCCGAGGCTATGCAGATAGCTGAGGACGTCTTGGCTGAAATGCATTTTACTATTGAAAAGGCAGATCTTAAAACAGGCATCATAAGAACCAGGCCTTTGCCGGGAGCACAATTCTTTGAGTTCTGGCGCAGCGATAACGTCGGCGTCTTCAATGCTGCCGAAGCGAACCTGCACAGTATTCGAAGAATTGCACAAATATGTATTAGACAGAAAACGGAAGACAGAAGACGGAAGACAGATGTCTGTCCTCAGTCCTGTGCCCTCTGTATTAGCTGCGATGTGCAGGTACAAAGGCT
>JBHIDV010000004.1:0-25252 GCA_046760285.1 Sedimentisphaerales bacterium | reverse complement strand
TTAAGTTATGATGAGTTCTAACATGACAGTGGCCAAATTGCTGTATTGTGGCACATTGTTTGCGAAACCTTCATATATATGTCGGCGGAGTTGCGGTTTAACTTTTGCTAAATGCAAAAAGCAGCGAAAAATAGCTCATAAAATAGGAGGACATGCGTATGAGAATTTTGCAAATCATTTTATTCAGTTGTGTTTTGTTGTTTGTTGCCGCTGCAGTAGAGGGTGCGGTGTATACGGGAGCAGATTCGTGTCTGACGTGCCACGGTGACAAGGCGACCTTCATGGACACCATGCACCCGAAAAAGATTCAAGGACCACCGACAGCGACAGAGACACCGGTCCTTCGGACAATAATAGATGGCCAAGAAGTGAGTATTTTTGACCCACGGACCTCCGGTTACGAGACGTACGTTGCTCCCTGGGCTGATTACTTTAACGAAGGCAATGTCGAATACACCATCGGCAGTAAGTGGAAACAGCGGTTTATGAGCAAAGTCATACCCGCGGAAGTAAGTGGCACGGACTACACTGGACAGGTAATCTTGCCGGATAATGATTACGTGGTAATGGGCATCCAGTGGAACGTTCGTGAGCAGAAATGGCAGGCTTACCATGGTCCGACCGCCCAGAATAATTGGTATACAGAGGGTCGGTTGACGCGGAAAAAATGCGGCGGCTGCCATACCACCGGATTTAACCCAAACGACGGTACCTGGGCTGACAAAAATAGAGCCGGTATGCAGAAGGGAGTTACCTGTGAATCCTGCCACCGCAATGAGGCACAGAGCATGTTGCATCCCCAGAAAGACCTTAACTTTATTCAGCAGTTTGAGCTTTGTGGCTCCTGTCACGGTCGCGGTTCCAGTGTTGCCGCCGATGGGGTATCCCCTGGGCCGTATGGCTTCCCGTACAGCGAGGTTTTAGGCCGGGGTTATCAGCCCGGGGACAATCTTGCTGACTTTTATATCCAGTCGACCAAAGCCAGCGGCTTCTGGCCCAATGGCCCTGGGGGCAGTAATGGCAACAGTAAGAAACACCATCAACAGTATAACGACGCTCTGCTAAGTGAACATTTCGAAGCTGGAGTTGGGTGTATAGACTGCCACAGCGCCCACACCAGCGACTATCCTGGCCAAACTCGCTTGCCGGGTAATGAGTTATGTATCAGTTGCCATACCGACTATGCAGAGGCCAATGCTTACAGGCTGCACAGTGCTCACGATGCTGATGTGGCAGGATGCGTAGACTGTCATATGCCTTATACAGCTAAGAGCATAAATTATTTTGACATAAGGTCGCATACGTTCGCTATCATACCTCCCTCTGAAACGATTGCTCAGGGAGGTGACCCGAACGGATTTTCCGGGCCGTTGGATACAGCTCATATTCCGAACAGTTGTAATTCCTCTTGCCATAATGGTCAGGGTGTGGGGCCGCTGAAAACCAATGCGATTGCTCAACTGGGTCTGAATTATATACGCACCCTTAACGGTACAGCTTTGGTGGGAGACCTCAATAATGATGGTATAGTTGATTTGAAGGACCTCGAGATCCTTATAGCTAATTGGGATGAGATAGCCCACTGGTATGTCCCGATAGAGTAGAAATAACTTCTCGCAACAGAGAACCGGTTAGCTGAAAGCAGAGCTTAAGTTGTGAAGGACCGGGCGGCGGTTGCGGTTGCGCTACTTGTGACGTACAACGTTCAGCTTTTAGATAGGATAATTCTGTAAATCTTGTCAAGTCAAGCGTTGCAACCGAAACGAGCGACGAAACCGCAACCGTCGTCTCGATCATGTTCTGTACCGAATTTACAGAAACAGTTTTGCACTATCAGATTGACACCCGCTTGTGCGGGTACGAGCTTGCCCCCGCGAAGGCGGGGGTGCAGTGAATTGCCATTTGTCGCCTTCAGTATGGACTAATATGAATTTACCTTGCAGAATTTTCCCGTTTAATCTCAATTCGATCCGGTTGAGTTGCTGATGCAATATCTGATATGTGCCAGCTTCGGCCATGCGGATGGTCCCTTTTCCTTTATTTACCGGCCCCTGATACGTGAGGAATTTGAGCGGATGATCGAATATCCTTGTGGCATTGACAGCTTTGTGTAGAACCTTCTCAGGAGCTTTGTCCAGACGGTAGGTTTGCAGAACCCCGCCCAATTCGAGCATAAGATCCCAGTGCACATCTTTACCTCTTGTATGTTTTTGGATGACAAATCTTTTGTCTTTTGGGCTCATTGCTGTTCATTTATCATAAATGAGTGGAAAAAGCCTTGCTGTCGTCATGATTCGGTATTATAATATATATAAGATACTTTGATAAGCCAGGGGAGCTATCCGGGGTCTGCCCCCCCCCGTGAAAAGCTGAGAACCCCGCACCTATCTGCACAAACAAGCCGCCAGTCTGTGCTGTGGTGGGCATCAGTTGTGTTGGAAAACTGGTAGCTTTTTCGCCTTAGGCAGAATTGAGTTCAAATAGGTGCGGGGGACCCTATGAACCTGAACAGGTTAGGACCTGCGAAGGGAGGCTAACAAGAATTAGCTAACGCACTTCCTTTGCAGGAGTGCGTTTTCGTTTTTGGTGGTATTGGAAGATGGAAGTACTGAAAATAAATGGTGTTGAGAGAAAGTTTCCCGATGGACAGTTGCCTTCAACAGTAGCACAATTATTAGAGCGGTTAGCTGTCAAGCCGGAAACAGTAGTAGCTGAAATTGATGGCCAGATTATCGAACGTGAAAAGTTTGCAGATACAGAACTTCGCAGTGGCCAGAACATTGAATTGGTGCGGTTTGTCGGTGGGGGCTGATTGTATGGATAAATTGGTCATTGCCAAAAGAGAGTTTAACTGCCGGTTGCTTATAGGGACGGGAAAATTTGCATCGAGTGAAATTATGGCCCAGGCTTTGGAAAAGTCGGGGACTGAGATTGTCACCGTTGCGCTTCGAAGAGTAGATATCGAAAATAAAAATGACGATATGCTGCGTGCCATTGACTTAAAAAAATATCTGCTGCTACCAAATACCTCCGGTGCTCGCAACGCGGAAGAAGCGGTGCGTCTTGCAAAATTGGCTCGGGCGGCAACCGGAATAAATTGGGTCAAGCTTGAGGTTACACCAGATCCGTACTATCTGCTGCCAGACCCCGTAGAAACTCTCAAGGCCTCTGAGATTCTGGTAAAAGAGGAATTTGTTGTTCTACCTTATATAAACGCAGACCCCATCTTGGCAAAGAGGCTTGAAGATGTGGGAACTGCGACAGTGATGCCGCTGGCCAGCCCTATCGGCTCAAAACAAGGGCTTAAGGCCCGTGCTAATCTGGAGATTATTATTGAGCAAGCAAATGTTCCGGTAGTCATTGACGCAGGGTTAGGGCTGCCGTCACACGCAGCAGAAGCGATGGAAATGGGTGCCGATGCGGTCTTGGTAAATACAGCCATTGCGACGGCAGATGAGCCGTGCCAGATGGCTGAGGCCTTTAAGCTGGCAGTTGAGGCAGGACGACTGGCTTACATATCCGGCCCAGCAGCCATTAGCAAAAGGGCAATCGCATCCAGCCCCTTGACCGGCTTTTTAAGAAACCAATAGTCCGAAGGACTCTTCGAGAATGATTGGCCCACAAAAATATTCAGGCCGTGACATAAAAACAATACTCGCTGAGAAAGGACTCAACGGTAATGCTCAGCACTGGCAAAAGTTGCTGGAGAGAGTCAGCGGTAGTGATGTAGAGAGGGCTTTGTCGCAGCCGATTGGCTCTTACAGCCTGGAAAAGTTGCTGGCGTTTGTTTCGCTGGCTGCTGAAGATTACCTGGAGGATATGGCGCAGTTAGCGCATCAGCTTACCATTCAACGGTTTGGCAGGACCATTCGGCTTTATGCGCCAGTATATCTATCCAATTTCTGCATAAATAGCTGCCGATATTGTGGCTTTAATAAGGCAAGTGTTTCGGAGCGAAAAAGGTTAACTATTGAGCAAGCGATTGGCGAAGCCGATATTATCGCCTCTGAAGGTTTCAGAGATATTCTGCTGGTTAGCAGTGAAGACAGAAAATTTATTACCATCGAGTACCTCGCCGAGCTTGCCAGAAAATTAAGACCCAAATTCAGTTCCATTTCTATAGAAATATACCCAATGAGCAGTACTGAGTATGCAAAACTTTTTGCAGCAGGTATTGACGGTGTTACGCTATATCAGGAAACTTATAACCGGCAGGCCTATCAATATTATCACTCCGCAGGACCAAAATCCGACTATGATAACCGATTGAACACACCTAACCGGATCGCTTCCGCGGGTATGCGAGAGATTGGATTAGGTGTTCTTTTAGGCCTGGCGGATTGGCGGATAGAAACTCTGGCACTTGGCGAACATGCTCATTATCTGATGAAACGCTACTGGCAGTCTCACATATCATTTTCTTTTCCGAGGTTGCGGCCTGCGCAGGCGGTAAATGACTTACAATTCGAGCATTTACTTAGTGATAAAAGTCTGGTGCAGATGATATTGGCGCTGCGATTGTGCTTCGCTGACGTTGGTCTGGTGCTCTCAACTCGCGAAAGAGCTGAATTACGAGACCGTCTAATTAAACTCGGTATAACTAAAATAAGTGCAGGTAGCAAAACGAATCCGGGCGGATATTCAGACCTGACAGGTGCGGTTGAACAATTTGAAGTTGATGACAGACGCAATCCAGCTCAAGTAGCTGCTATGATAAGAGAACAAGGCTTCGAGACCGTGTGGAAAGACTGGGACAGCAGTATATCAGGGAAAAAATTAACCTGATAACCTGTTATCCTGATACCCATCACCTGATAACCTGATACCCTGACAACCTTTTATTGTTCCGCCTGCGATGACATTATCATTATTGTCATATAAGACCAGTTTTTGCCCCGGACAGGGTGCGAATTGAGGCTCATCAAACTCAACTATGACATCGCTCTGACCAACTTTAATAACTTTACAAGGCTGCAGAATACCGTATGAGCGAATTTTGCCAAAGATTTTGGCCTCTACAGTCAGTTCCTCAGTTATAAGAACATTGATTTGATTTGCTCTGACGGTTCGAGTGCTTACTTGTTCTCTGGTGCCCAGTGCAATGGTGTTTGTCTGGGCGTCTATTTTGCTCACATAAAGTGGCTTACCACCAGCAAAACCAACACCTCTTCTCTGGCCCAGCGTATAATGGGCAATTCCTCTATGCGAAGCTATTTTGTTGCCCTGCATATCTATTATGTCACCGGGATGGTTAGCCTCGGCACCAGCTAAAGCTAAGCGATAATCAGCATCTGGGGCAAAGCAAAGCTCCATGCTTTCCGCTTTATCCGCAACGCTGAGGTTCAGTTGGAAAGCCATTGAGCGCACCTGCTGTTTTGTTAATTCACCCAAAGGAAGAACAAACCTTTCTAATTTTTCTCTGGTAATTCCATAAAGAAAATAACTCTGGTCCTTGGTCTTATCGCTTGCACGAGAAAGCCGCACGCCTCTATCGGTATAAGATACTTTTGCGTAATGTCCCGTGGCAAGATACCTAATGCCGAATGTCTTTTCTAAAAAATCCCATACCAGTGAAAACTTAAGCAGTGTATTGCAATCTGCACAGGGATTAGGAGTGTGTCCTTTTGCGTAAGCGAGGCGGAAAGGGTCAATAATAAGCTGCTGGAAAGCGTGCCTAATATCAACAAAGTAATGAGGTATATTTAATTCATTGCAGACAAAGGCAGCATCCGCTCCACAGCAGGGTCTCGAATTGCTCATCATTGATGGGATTTTCATTGTAATGCCCAGAACCTCCCAGCCGTGCTCCTTGAGTAAATAGGCAGCGACACTGCTGTCCACACCACCGCTCATTAACACCGCTATTTGCTTGGAATGTGGCTTCTTAGGAGACCAGGAAGAAAAAGTAGGCGGCAGTAATTTGATATCCCATTTCTTAACGGTCATTAAGGTCTTCCCTGCTCTTTAACATAAGGCTCATAGAAACTCATATACTTAAAAGCATCATCTGGAGAAATGGCAACAGCCAATCCCTTACATTTTTTTGCATATTGAAAGGATACATATAATATCGCGCCCGTTGTAGGGCCTACTAAAATACCATCTTCTCTTGCCAACTGGATTGCGGTTTGGTATGCGTCTTGGTCATCAACAGCAATAGTATCATCTATCACTGATTTGTCCAAAATTTTTGGCACCAGGTCTTCTTGAAGGTCAGATATCCTTTTCATACCAGGTAGGTTGTGGTCCGCTTTTGCTGGCTCAATGCCTATTATTTTTACAGAAGGTTTTCTTTCTTTTAGGTATCTGCCGACACCGGTTATGGTGCCACACGTTCCAAAACCAGCAAAAAAATAATCAATTTTTTCTTTGGTTTGCTTCCAGATTTCTGGACCTGTCGTTTCATAATGTGCCTGCACATTTAATTTATTTTCATATTGATTTGGATTTACATATTTTTCTCCGCCTTTACTTTTTAGTATCGCGTTTACTAAGCCTCTTGCTCCTTCATTTGGGTATAAGGGGCACAATTTATCATCTGCTTGCCATAAGGCATTTACTCCTAACAACCTTAATATAGTCTTCTTTTCCTCTGGTATTCTTTCAGGAACTGCTATTTCAATAGGAAGGCCCTTCGCATTGGCTACGGCTGCCAAAGCGATACCGGTATTGCCGGATGAGGGCTCAACCAAAGACTGACCTTCCTTGATTTCAAGGCCTTTTAACATTGACAAAGCAATTCTGTCTTTGACAGAACCGAAGGGGTTATATCTTTCTAATTTAAGGTAAATCAAAAAATCCTTATTTGGGTTGATTTTTTCACTTATTTTCACCATCGGCGTCGGATTTTCCGGGCTTGCAATCAAATCAACAATGCTTTCATAAACCCTTAGTTGTTGGTCTGGCTTTACCATGTTACCATCTGAATTTGACAGGATTTACAGGATTATCCTGTTTATCCTGTCTGAATTTGAACCATTGTTATTTTTGAAAAATTTCAATAGAAAAGTTCTGTACTCAAATACCTCTCGCCCGTGTCGGGCAATACCACCACCACCAGCTTGTCGGCATTTGCTTTTCGCTTAGCTATCTTAACTGCGGCAACTACGGCAGCACCTGAGGATATTCCAGCGAATATACCCTCTTCTTTGGCTAAACGTTTTGCCATATTGAACGCTTCTTTGTTTCCCACGGCAATGACCTGGTCAACAACTTCCATATTTAAGATATCTGGAATAAAGCCAGCTCCAATTCCTTGAATCATATGTGGACAGGGCCTACCACCGGAAAGTACTGCTGAAGCAGCCGGCTCAACAGCCACGATCTTAACCGAGGGTTTTCGCGATTTTAGCACTTCGCCGACACCGGTGATAGTCCCGCCGGTGCCAACTCCAGCAACAAAAATATCCACTAAACCGTCGGTGTCGTTCCAAATCTCCTCAGCGGTGGTTTCCCGGTGTATTTGTGGATTTGCAGGATTTTCAAACTGTTGCGGCATGAAAGCATCGTTAGTTTCTTTGAGAATCTCCTTGGCTTTATCTACCGCGCCAGTCATACCTTCCTCAGCAGGTGTCAAAACAAGTTCCGCACCAAACAGAGCCAATATCTTCTGCCGTTCAGGTGTCATTGACTCCGGCATAGTTAGTATTAGCCTATAACCTCTTGCTGCTGCAACCCAGGCCAGGGCAATACCAGTATTGCCACTGGTTGGCTCAATGAGGGTCATCCCAGGTTTGAGTTTGCCCTGGCGTTCCGCATCCAAGACCATGCTTACGCCGATACGATCCTTGACATTACTGGCGGGATTGTAGAACTCCAATTTACCAGCTATCTTTGCATAACCATCTTGGGCTATCCTATTCAACCATACTAAAGGTGTCCTGCCTATTAATTCTGTCATATCTTTTGCGATGTTCATATCTTGTCCCTCGTACCTCGACCAACGGGACCGCTCTTGGGCAGAGTAAAGCTGAGTTTGGTTCCTACACCTTGTTGGCTATCTATCCATATTTTGCCGCCATGTCTCTGGATGATCTGCTTTGCTATGGACAGTCCCAGGCCGGTGCCGTCACGTTCTACCTTGCGGGCGTTACTGGCTCTAAAGAATTCGTCAAAGACCTTGTCAAGCTCATTTTCAGGTATGCCAATACCTGTATCAGCTATCTCGACCAAAAGTGCATCCCCATTATCGAAGCAATTGATTTTTACAGTTCCCGCCGATGGGGTGTATTTAATAGAGTTGAGCAGAAGATTTGTGATTGTCTCCTCAATGGAAAACTGGTCACCAAAGGTTTGGTCAACTGAAGGTTCAACATTGTAGCTTAAGGTGATGTTTTTGTCCTCGGCTTTCGTTCTGACCGCATCGACAGCGTTTGATATGGTGCTGCTTAATGAGAAGCTGTCCATTTCGATTTTGTCGCTCAGTCGCATTTGTGTTAGTCTCAGCAGAGCCCGTACAAATTTAGTGAGCTTTTTGGTACGGTCGTGGGCGCGATGTACAAAGTCAGCCTGCTGGTCACTGAGCGGGCCGGCCAATTTGTTGACCAGTACACCCAGGCAGCTCTGTATAGCTGCCAGATGGCCTTTAATGTCGTGAGTCAATCGAAAAACGTACTCGTCCTTTATGCAGTCTTTTTGCTGTAGCTGTATATTAGCTTGCCTATGGGCTTCTTCTTGCCTTCTCAACTGGGTGGAGATAGAGCTGGTCATATAAACGACCAGATACAAAGTAGTGGCTAAAACAAAAAGTGTCCCCACGACATAGACAGCGCCACGGTCTATGTTACAATTGACAAATCCTTGCAAGCAGTAGTGAGGTATAATCCCTCTGTACTCAAGCAAGGTCAAGAGAGTCAATAGCACCACCGCGAAAGTTGCCTGCAGATAGCTTTCCCAGACCGAAAGCAAGATGCTTGCTATGATCATGTGGAAAACAAAGTAAATAACCACGGAGTTTTCGATGCCGCCGGAATAATGTAGCAGCGCGGTCAAAGCCAAAAGATCTGCTGATATCTGAAAATTGATTATTTTCTTAATCGAGGTAGAAATGCTACCGCCGTTTGTTCCAATAGTTCGCCTGAGCAGCAGTAATGATACGGTATTTTCTAAAATCAGCGCTACCGCAACGCAGTAGAGAGGCACAGCTTTAACCGATACGCCCAGGATATTGTAGGCAAAGAACGTGGCCAAAACAACCCCTACTATGGCCACCCATCTGAGTTTAATCAGCCAGTAAGCTCGTGTTACCAGTCTGGCATTTTGAGGTTCAGGTTCCATTTCAGGCTTTTTTAGAAAGGAGTCTTTCGACCTCAGCCAACAAAACTTGGGGCTCTACCGGTTTGTCCAGGTATCCATTGACGGGCAGCCAGGTTGGGTCACCCGCCGATTCTTTGAAACCTATGCCGGTTCGGTCCTTGACCGCGGTCAGCACCAGGATGGGCATATCTTTGAACTGAGGGTCTTTCTTTAGTTCTCTGGACATTTCAAAGCCATCCTGCCAGGTAGACATCATAACATCCAATATGACCAAGTCCGGTTTGTCGTTCCTGATTTTTTCCATACCTTCCACCCTGTTGGCAGCCGTGCCCACGATGTACTGCTGACTTTCCAAAGTGGTCTTGAGCGCGTGGGTAAGATCAGGGTCGTCATCCACCACCAAAATCTTTGCGTTTTCCATAATTCACCTCGCAAAATTTAACAGTGACAGAATTTTATTTCTTCCGGCGTACTTTGACCAAGAAGTGGTCGCCGATGTTCTTAACTTCCATAACTTCCTGGCCCTGCTGTGCAAAACTTTCCGGCACATTTCTTACCGGTTCACCTTCGTCAAGCAATATTTCAAGGACCTGTCCAACGGCGATCTTCTCAAGTTCCAGCTTGGCTTTGACAAAGTTTAAGGGACAGACCACCCCACGTAGGTCGATGACGGTAGACGACGAATGATGGATGGTGGATAAATCGTCTCTCGTCTTTTGTCCCTCGTCCTTCGTAGCTTGTGGCTCGGCCCTGAACTTAAGATTGGCATCCAGCGACAGAAAAAGTTCTTCTACTCGCTGTGCCAAATCCTCTATTTGTCCCAGCAAATCATCAATCGTGTCTCTATCGCCCATACGCCAGTCAACTGCATCGTCAAGCAATTGTTGCGTTTGGGGTTTAACCCAGCCGGGCTCTATAAGATGTTGACTGAATGCAGCAAATATCTCTCTATCCTTTTTCGGCTCTAACCCAAAAGTGACGAGCAGCGCTCTTGTTGCAGCCACAATCGCTTTATATACATTCTCGCTCTTATCCTTTGCCGCCTGTGCTTTATGCGCTGCCTTGACTGCTTCTTTGGCCTCATCAATGTCCAGTTTGATTACGTCCATTACGCCTGCACCACATTCACCGGGTCCTCGGCCAGCTAATGAAAACGGCTCGGTCTTGCCAAAATCGTAGTAGTAATCTTCAGGCAGGTCCGAAGAGATGTCGCTATATTGTACCGCAAGGTTACCTATTGTTCTTTTGTCAAAACAGCCTGCCGCAAAAGCATCGGCTATCAACTGTGGTATCCGTTTAGCTGGCACAGAGCCGAGCTTTTCTGCCAGGTGTGCATCACCTTCAAAAATTTTCACTCCAGCCAAGACATCATAAAAAGGCATCAGTCTGCCTTTGACCCTTTTGGCCTTACCTTCGAGGCCAATATCAGCGATATAATGATGCCCACAGGAATTTGGGCAGCCGCTGATTCTGATGAACAAGCTGTTACCTTTAGTAGATATATTTCTTTTCCGGAGTTCGTTAGTGATTGCATCAGTAAGGTTTCGTGACAGACAAAGCCCGAGCTTGCAGGTAGCTGCGCCCGTGCAAGCAACAACTTTAAGTCTTCCATCGCCAATCACATCAACACTAAGCTCTTTCAAAGCAGATTTGACCTTTTCGATATTTTGCTGCGGAACAGATGTTATTAGAATATCCTGCAGTTGTGTTGTCCTAACAAGTCCCTGGCCAAATCTCTCAGCTATCTGGCCAACTTTTATCAGGTCATCAGCAGGTATATCGCCGAGATTAAGAGTAAGTTTTATAGTAAATAAACCATCTGTTTTTTCAGGCAGTACATTGTTTGCAGACGGCGGCTGATTATCATCGCTATTGGTCACGGGCTGAGGGGCTTCAAACTGTGAAGCAATATCTCGCACTTCAGGGACATTTCCTTCGAGACCCTGTTTATTAAGTTCTATACGCGCTTCTTTATAGAGCCTGACGAATTCTTCAGCCCCGATTCTTCTTAGCACATATCGCAACCTTGCCTGGTGCTTATTTGCTCTATCACCGTACTTATCAAACAGTCTTTTGACAGATTCAGCCACCTCCAGAAATTCGTTATCGGTGACAAAATCTTCAATCTTCACCGCTACGGCAGGGTTTGAACCCAGACCTCCGCCGGCATAAACTGAGAAACCTTTAACGCCGTCTTTTCGGTGCGCGAAAAAGCCAACATCCGCCACTGAGGCAAAGGCACAATCAGTCGAACAGCCCGAAAAGACTATTTTGTATTTTCGGGGCAAATTGTAGGAGCTTTTGAACTGTAAGAGATATTCAGCGGTTGCGATGGCATACGGTGCCACGTCAAATTCCTCTTTTGGACAAACTCCTGCGCGCGGGCATGCTGTGATATTACGCACAGTATTACCTCCGCCGCCACGTGCTGAAAGCCCTACTTCAAGCAGGCCCTCAAGAACATCGCCCGTTCGTTCAATGTCAACCTCATGAATCTGAATATCCTGCCTGGTGGTAACATGCAAGATTCCATTGCCGAATGTTGTGCTCAATTGGGCGATTCTATCTAACTGATAAGGCAATACCAGCCCAGCCCCGATACGTATCCGAACCATATATTTGCCCGCGGCTCTTTGCTCGTAAATACCCATGGGCACACGATACGCTCGGAATGACACAGGTGAGGTCTCGCCTCGCAAAAACTTTTCAACATGCTCACGATAATCCAAGACATCTTGCTTGACCAATTCAGGTATGTGCAAAATAGGCTGCTTTACTTTATTCATCTTTGTTCTTTCACAATTGACCAATATTTAAGTTCATTTACCTTGTAATAATGGTCTTTTATCTGGAGTACCGTATTTGTGAATTATGGTCAAAACAGGTGAACGCGAGATGCCACCCGGGTTAATGCCCGGCTGGCCCTCGGGAATAGAAACACCAAGCTTGGAAAAATACTCTTGCCAAACAGCAAGAGTTTTCCTTGTATTCGAGTCTTTAAATGTCATTGGTTGTAACTTAAATACAGGTTTATTATCATTGGCCAGCAAAAACATTTCATAAATTAGCTCTGAACAATAGTAGGCGTCATTATCAATAGCAAATACCTTATCATAGGGCTTTCCTTTCAGAGCAAGGGCCTCTTTAAGTGCGGAAGGTATTAGATAACGATAGGGTTCTTTCAGACGTCCTACAACTACTTTGGGGCGTCCTTTAGCATCGGTACTACGCCGCAGAAAAGTTTGCAAGGGTGTAACTTCCACGCCGCTTCTAACAGCTTCAATCACAACAAAATTGCCATCATCATCTTTTGCCACAATGCCAACATGTGAAAAATTTGCCCCTCCGAATCCGGTCGTGACTTTTTCTATGGCATCACAAAGTGGGCCACAATCGAGGTCTTGAAAAAGTAAATCACCCGGCCGAAGTGCGAAATGGTGCTCTTGTTTAGAAATATTCTGTGTGCAGCCGAGAACTACCAAAATTATTAAAAGCAGCAGCAAAGTGTACTTTATAAAACACATAAAACCTCTTACAATTATTTTCTACTGTTCTACAATACTGACTGGCATCTCGATTACATGAGCATTTTCTATAATAAAACCTCTCACAGTAGGATGGTCTAAATTCTGTAGTGAAACGATAACGTGTACCACCTCCGGCGTAAGCGCCAGGCGAATATCCTCGGCAGATGGTCTGGCTGACGTCTCAGGGTGGCTATGATATATAGCCAGCATTTCAAGGCCGGCTGACCGAATATCTTTAACTACCGCAAATTGCTCTTTGGGCTCCATCATAAAGCGTTTGCTGCTTCTGTCCGTATTTGTCATCTTGTAGAGTTTTTCGACTCTGTTATTGCTGCCGGCCAGAATTCCGCAGACTTCAATTGGAGCTTCAGCTTTGGCCTGCTCCAACATTTGCTCGAGAATGCTACTTGGAATCTCTAATTCTGGCATTTATAGTCTTTCAGAATCACATACAACCTGCTCTTCGTCCTTGAGCTCGGTTATTTGCGGATTTTCGCTGCACAAAGGACAATCCGGATTGCGATTGAGCCGCACCTTGCGAAACTGCATGGTTAATGCGTTGTACATCAGCAGCTCGTTAGTCAACAAATCACCAATACCCAGCAAATATTTTATCGCTTCGGCTGCCTGCAGCGAGCCAATTACACCAGCGACTATACCCAAGACGCCCGCCTGCGAACATGAAGGCACCGCATCCGCGGGTGGTGGACGGTGGAAAATACAACGATAGCAGGTCGTTTTGCCCGGTAAGACCGTTATTAACTGGCCACAAAAACGTAGAATGCCTGCATGTGAGAACGGAACTTTCTCAAAATAACAGGCGTCGTTAATAAGAAATTTGGCCGGGAAGCTATCTGTGCCATCGATGATAAAGTCGTACTGCCGGATAATTTCCGATATATTCTCAGCAGTTACTTTGGCCTGATAGGTCCGGACAGTAACTTCAGGATTTATGGCATTTATTTTGGCTCTTGCAGAATTGACTTTTTCAGTGCCGATGTCGGCTGTATGATGAATGATTTGCCTCTGCAGATTAGTCAGGTCAACCTTGTCATAATCGATAATACCAATTGTTCCAATTCCGGCAGCAGCTAAATATAACGCTGCCGGCGCACCCAGGCCGCCAGCACCAACAATTAATACCTTGGAGGAAAGTAATTTTTCTTGTCCAGCTCCGCTAACTTCCTCTAAGATTATTTGTCGGCTATAGCGTTCTATTTGTTGTTCAGTTAATCCCACGTCCGCCTCCCATAAAGTAAAGAAACTCTACTTTGTCACCTTCTTTAAGGACCGTACTTTCAAATTCAGGTCTTCTTAAAATCTGTCCATTAAGTTCGACCGACACCATTTCCGGCATTTTCACCTTCTGTTTAATAAGAAGCTCGTTTACGGTTAAACTTTCACTACAATCGATCTGTTTGCCGTTTACAATAAGTTTCATTTTGTTATACCTCAAAAGCCTTTTCTATCGCCTGCTCAAAATCTCTCCTAATGTCCTCAAAGTCCTCGATGCCAACTGATACTCGAATCATATCTTCGGTAAGGCCCATTGTGTTTTGCTCGGCAACACTAAACTCATGAAATATGGTAGAGGATGGGTGTATCACCAAAGTCTTCGCATCGCCGAGATTTGCCAGGTTCTTGGCCAGCTTTAGTGAATCTATAAATTTAAAAGCCTTTTGTTTATCACCCAGACCAAACGTCAATAGTCCACCCCCTCTACCACCGAACAACTTGACAACTCTGCTATGAAATTCACTTTTTTGTAAGCCGGGGTAATTCACCCAGCAAACCTTTGAATGGTTCTCTAAATATTTTGCCAATTCTTTAGCATTTTCACAATGTTTTGTCATTCTTGCAGAGAGGGTTTCCAGGCCCTGCAACATCAAAAAAGAATTCATCGGCGCCGGACAACCACCAAGGTCGCAGTAAATCAAGTTGCGCAAATGACCGAGAAAAGCCAACCGGCCGACCTTCTGCGTCAATTGTTTTATGTCTTCAAATGGACCTTTTGCCCAATTGTAGTTTCCGGTATCGATAATTGCTCCGCCAATCGCCGTGCCATGTCCATTAATAAACTTCGACGTCGAATGAATGACAATATCAGCATCGAACTGCTGGGGTCTGAACAGAAAAGGTGTGGTAACAGTATTATCAACTATAAAAGGTATGTTGGCCTGATGAGCAATCTCTGCAATTGCAGGTATATCCGGCACATCCATTCGAGGGTTGCCGATAGTCTCGACAAAAATTAACCTTGTTTTGTCGTTGAGAGCTTTAGCAAATTGCTCCGTATCTGCTGCATTAACCAGATGAGTTTTTACGCTGAACCGTCCCAGCGTACGCTCAAACAGAGATACTGTGCCCCCGAATATGCCCGCCGCAGCAATTAGCTCATCGCCGGTTCTGACCAGTCCCATGACCACAGATGCTATTGCGGCCATTCCGCTGGATGTGGCGATACAGCCAATCCCATTTTCAAGTTCTGAAAGTCTCGCCTCAAGAGCAGTCGTAGTGGGGTTTGCAATCCGGGTATAAATGTATCCAGGAGCTTTGCCGTCAAAGACATCCGCAAGCTCCTGTGCGGTGTGGTGCACGTAAGAAACTGTCTGATAGATTGGAACCGCAGTGGCACCGGTTTGGCTATCACCTGCAAAACCACCATGTATAGCGACCGTATCTGTCTTCATAACAATTCCCTCTTAACGGCAAAATACAGGTTGTCTCTCATATCTGGTAGTCAAGTAAAGGCTTTGTATGAATTCCACACTCACCACCACATTTACTTGTACCAATCCATCTGCCCGCCCGCTCATCTGCTCCCTGGGCTATCTTTGTGCACGGCCAGCAGCCCAGCGACCTGTAACCCTTCGCATACATAGGATTAACGTGCACCCTGTTTAATGCCAAGTACTGCCATACCTCACGCTCATACCAAACCAGTATGGGATTGAGTTTAATCAAATCTTCATCTCGCTGTTCGATCTCTTTAAACTCGGTACGCGTGCGGCCCTCCGTACAACGAAGACCTGTCACCCAGCAAGCCACGTTCATCTCTTTAATAGCTTGACGTGTCGGTTTGACTTTCAAAATCTCACAGCACTTATCCGGATCAGTCTCATAGAGCTTATCAGGAATTTCTTCATCGTTGCTGAACACCCTTAACTCCGGGTATCTGGCTGTTTCTTCAGCCATAAACTGCTTGGTTTCTGATGGTTTGAATCTTGTCGTTACGATGAATCCGCGGATTTTCGGGCTTACACGTTTGGCAAGATGCCAGACGGCACTGGAATCCTTGCCCAGACTATTCGCAACTACAAGTCGGTCACCGAATTCCCTGTATGCTTTTTCTATCAATCCAAGAGAACGCTCGACCTTTTCAGCAAAATTGAGCTTTTCCACAAGCTCCGCAACGTTTTCTGTAACCTCATTTACCAACATAGACCTAAATCTCCCATAATTGTAAATTAGCAAAATTATTAAATCTGATATTCAGGCGGCTTTAGTTTGCCGAAACTTATTCGGTTCCATAGTCGTTCATGGAAATAAAATGCTCCGACCTTAATTACGGTATCCAGAACGCCAATCCCCGCAGACAGGCTGAGGTCGCGAGTAAGAATCCAGGCTACTGCAAAAGTGACCACGGTGCCGCCTGCACGCCAGGTTATGGCTTTAGCTATACTCCGATAATGTGATTCTACCATTCTTAATCCTTGATTAAAGAAGTATTCCTACGGATATAGTAGGATAAATTTCACAAAAAAGCTGTAATTATATCGTATAATTTGGCACAATCCTGTATTTTTTAGCCTTTTCATATTCAACCAGCTCAGCGAATGTCATATTATCGCATACTTCGGATACGGCATTATCAACTTTCTGCCATAGTTCTTTGAATGCGTAGTCTCCGAAGTAAGATTGACTTTCATTGGGCTTTTCCGCACTCTCAGCGGTCATGTAAATTCGGCCTTGGATATGCTCTATAACCTCTCCAACGGTCAGCTCCTCGGCCCTTCGAGCCAGCAAATACCCTCCTTGCCGGCCTCGCTGTGAATTAAGCAAGCCTGCATGTCGAAGCTCATTTAAGATTATCTCCAAGAAGCGAGGTGGTATGTTTTGAGCACCGGCAATCTCACTTATTTTCATGGGCTGGCCGGAATCACGCGACGCAAGCTCAAAAACCGCCCTAAGAGCATATTGACATTTCTTAGATATTCGCATGGCCTAAGAATAATATCACTATTTCAATCGGAATACTTATATAATCTAACATTTAATAGTTTCTCCGTCAAGGGCTTGTTCAAAAAATTATTCAATTTTTTGGGCATGGTTCAAAACAGCACAGATTCTGGGTAACATTGATTTGTAGCTCCATAGTGTGTGGCAGCCTCAAATCCGAAGGATTTGGGGATGGTTACGCCCCCAAAAATCGGACACAGACTGGCCTGGCAATGGAAATCTTATGGCCCGTCGGCTCAAGCGCACCGGTTTCCTGATCGATCCGGAAGACAACGACGCTATCCTTTCCTTGATTGGCAACGAGGCAGAACTTGCCCGTTGGGTCAATGTTGAAGTTTCGCGGTGTTTTGATATCGGCGGTCTCGTGCTCGACGAAAGTCAGTATCCCGTTGGCCAGGTCGACTCGGTAAACCACAATGCTGTCGTGCCCCCGGTTCGAACCGTAGACAAACTTCCCGCTCGGGTGCACGCGTACCTCAGCACACGTATTTGACCCGTCAAAGCCGTTCGGCAGCGTCGTGATGGTCTGAATCTCCGTCAGAGCACCTGAAGCTGGCTCGTAGGCAAAGGCAGTCAGCGTGCAATCGAGTTCGTTGATTACGTAAGCATACTTGCCGTTCGGATGGAAGGCAAAGTGCCGGGGCCCGGCTCCGGGCTTGACCTCTACAAACGGAGGACTATTTGCGACCATCGTTCCTTTTTCAACGTCCAGCCTGTAAATCATGATCTTGTCGATTCCCAGGTCGGCAACGAAGGCAAAGCGATTATCCGGGCTGACATTGATCGAATGTGCATGAGGCCCTTTCTGTCGCTTGGGGTTCACGCTGGAACCGTGGTGCTGCACGAACCCTGTCGGCTTTCCAAGTCTGCCGTCTGCTTTGATTGGAATCACCGAGGCGCTTCCGCCGCCGTAGTTGGCCACGAGCAGGTTTCTTCCCACATGGTCGATGCTGACGTGACATGGACCTGCACCGCCCGATGGCTGTCGGTTGAGGAATTTGAGGCCTCCCCCGTCTGTGTCGATAGCATAAGCACTAACACTTCCAGCTCCGCCAGCCTCACTGACGGCGTACAGGAACTTCCCATTAGGATGGATCTCGAGAAATGATGGGTTTTTGGCCTTGGCCACAAGAACCGGGGCGGAGAGTTTTCCGGTCTCGAGGTCGAGGATGCTGCGGTAAATCCCCTTACTGGAATTCTCTGGCCACGTGTAAGTCCCGAAGTAGACAGGAAGCGACTCCGCAGATACCGTTGATAAAGCCGCAAGTGAAAACGCTACAGTGACAAAGCCTCTCATGCCCATACACAAACACCTCCTTGGACGAGTGTCTAATCATTGAATATCGAATCCTTCGCCGGTCACCATCTGACGTCGAATGTCAAAAGCGACCACTGCCAGTAATCTACATCATAGGAGCAAACTTCTCAAGCTAAAAAACGCGTCAGAAGCAGCCACATTGGCAGCGCGGCGGCTCACAGCTCAGCAACAGTGATTGAGACCATATCCTTGTAAAATGGCATAGGGCAATTATAATAGATTCGATTTGGGAAATAGCAATATGCAGAAATAACAGAGGGCTAAGAAAGACCATGAAGGTCAGAGAAGACATGTTCACGGTAAGAACTTATGAGTGCCAAGTTGATGGGAACATCAAGATAGTCTCACTGATGCAGTATTTGCAAGAAGTCGCAGCTCTGCACGCAGAACAACTTGGCCTTGGATATCACAGATTGAACGAAATAAACAGCTATTGGGTGCTTTCAAACCTCAGAATAGAAATCGCCAGAATACCCAGGTGGAATAATGAAGTCGCGATCAAAACATGGCCCAGTGGATTTACCCGTTTGATGGCTACAAGAGAGTTTGTGGGCAAAGATCAATGTAATGGCGAGCTATTCAGAGCCAGTAGCGAATGGATGGTATTAGATAAAGAAAAGAACCGGCCGAAGAACTTATTCCATCTCGATTTAGGCCTGCCTAAGACTGGACCAAAAGCGATACCGGGAAAATTGAACCGGCTGGAGCCGCAAAGTGATTATAGTGAAGTTGAGCGAGTGCATGTACCTTACAGTTCAATTGACCTAAATGGGCATGTGAATAACACGGAATATGTGCGATGGGGTATTGACGTATTGAGAAGAGCATTCAAGTTTAAAGGGAACGTTCGTTGCGTGCATACCACCTATTTGTGTGAAATCCATGAGGGGGATGAACTGGAGCTGTTAGTTTCTTCCGGCACAGGTGGACGCTTCAGTGTTCTTGGAAGAAAATCAGGCGGGAAAAGCAACGTGTATGTAATGGACATCGTTCACTAACTGCTGCATTGCCACCCATACCTAATATGCGCGAGTAACAATTCTCCATCGTATCAAAATAGAACGACCGTTGGCAAGTCAATGTTTCAGTTGTTTTGCTAAAGCGCCAGCTCCAGGATATCCTTAACGACCTGTTTTTCCAGTTTCTGGTAGTTGCCCCCGGAAGACCAATAAGCAGCGCACTTCTCGGCCATCTCGTCAAACCTTTCTGGAGAAATATTCAGCTCCCTGAGACGCACCGCCAGGCCGAGTTCCTTGAAGAAGGACTCCATCCGTCGGATGCCCTCCAGAGCGATCCGCTCTTCTGTTTCGAACGACAGGTCAACGCCCCACACCCGTACAGCGAACTGGACGAAGCGTTTGATGTCCTTTTTGAACGAGTACTTCATCCATGCCGGATAGACCACCGCGAGGCCTGCTGCGTGCGTGATATCGTAGATGGCACTCAGCTCGTGCTCTATGCGGTGGGAAGACCAATCGCCGATACGTCCTGTGCTGAGCAGGTCATTGTGCGCCAGGGTTGCCGCCCACATAATTTCGGCCCGGGCTGCATAGTTTTCGGGCTCAGCTAAGACAATGGGCGCGTTGGCAATCACTGTTCTCAGGACCGCCTCGCAGAGCCTGTCCGTAAGGTCAACGTCGGGCACCGTGGTGAAATACCGTTCGAACACATGGCCCATGATGTCGACACACCCACACGCCGTTTGATAGGGCGGAAGCGTGAAGGTCAGCTCAGGGTTCAAAATAGCAAAGCGCGGACGCAGTGCTTCACCCCGCATGGGTAGCTTCTGCTTGGTGTCTTCTCTGGTAATCACGGCAAACTGGCTGGCTTCACTACCCGCCGCCGGAATGGTTAATACGACCCCGATAGGTAGACACTCAGTAACCGCCATAGTCGCTGGAAAGAAGTCCCACACTGGTCCGTCGTAGCACACGCCTGCCCCTATCGCCTTGGCTGAGTCGATGACGCTGCCTCCGCCTACCGCCAGGATGAAATCGATTCCCTCTTCCTTGCAGATACTGATGCCCTCCTCGATAAGACCCAGCCTGGGATTGGGTTGTACGCCGGGAAGCTCAACAAAATCGACCCGCGAGGTCTTGAGTGAGACCGCAATCCTATCGTAAAGGCCGGTTTTCTTGATGCTACCCGAGCCGTAGAGGAACAGTATCCTGGAGCTGTAGAGTTTGACTTCTTCGCCAGTACGCTGCTCGGTCCCTTTGCCAAAGATAATCTTCGTTGGGCTGCTGAACTCAAAATTCTCCATAAGCTTGATTCCCGATAGTACTCTATGGGAAAGACCTCATGATGTCCGCTGTCATATAAAATAATGATTCCAGAGGTTTTCCTCTGATAACTGTAACCGGTCTGCTTCTATGGCTTACACCGCCGCTCATGAATACAAATCGCTTCAGTTCATACTAAGTGTGCTCTGCATTGTAGTCTGACCGTAGGTAAAATGCAACCTCAGTCTTTACTTAGAACTTCTAACAAAATGAGATTGCTTCGTCGCTATGCTCCTCGCAATGACAATAATAAAATGTCATTGCGAGCGAAGCGAAGCAATCTCAATGACTGTACAGAGCAAGACCATTTCATTTTGTTAGAAGCTCTTAGTAACGTTGGCTGATACGAAGACGATAGGAAAGGGGCAACTCCACTGCTGATTCGCCTGTTGGTAAGCGAGTTTCTTTTTGCTGTGCCGATACCAAAGTAGAAGAAACACTTAACGCTAAGCATAGCAGCGGCTGTGCTGTTTTTGAAAAAAAACAAAAAATTCCAGATTTTTAAGAGGAAATTTCGGATGAGAATGTTGCACATTATCGGGGCTAAACTGGGGAGGTTGTTAACTATATGAGAAAAGATTAGGAGTGTCAGCGTGGGCAGTGGGGGCGCTTAGGAAAGAATGAAAAAGCCATAAGTATTGGCGTTTTTTCCCGCGTTATACCTCGTCTGTCTCAGAGGACATCAAAAAGGTTAAACATTAAGAACAAAATGTGCCGATGTGGGGTATTATACTAAAAGAGCAGCTCTATGGAGCGGCCAAGGCGGCAAATAGGAGTTTAGCTCTTGGGGTGTGTAGTTTTTCTACACATAATATTCCTCCTTACGGCAGGCTACTCTTTACGCCTGCCGTTTTTTATTTTGTGTGATTAATTACCATTCGCCACTGTCACCCCTATACCTATGACAGTAGTAAAACGCAATACCCGACTCGGCGCATATATTCGGACGTCAGACTCACTTGAATGATAAAAATGGCCGGGGCTCTACCGTAACCAAGTGTACTAATCTGCTTGGCCTATGGGCAGTCACCCCGACCACCTCCCAACGGCAGGAAGTATTATCATTTCTTTTATAAGTGCAGCAACAAGCTCTAATCGTGACGAAAATTTTTACGTCTTTTTATACTTTATGATGTTTATTTTGGCAGATGTGAAGAAACTATCAAAAGACCATCTGAAGCAAAAGCGAAAACTATTCTTGAAAGAAAGTACTACACGCCTGGCAGGACTCGAACCTGTGACCCACGGATTAGAAATCCACAATTCGCATTGTAAGTGTTCTCTTCAGAAGGGCTTATAACCACTTTGGAGTCAAAAACGAGGGTCACAAGTAGTATACAAGTGAGTAACCAGTAAAGTCTGAAGATGGTTTACCGGTAGCGACTGACACTTTTTTGACACCGATTTTGGGGCCAGTGTAGATAGGAAAACCAATCTAAGTTTGAGACTCAAGCCATTCCATAGCACCGGGTGTCCCATCCCAAGCATCTATCAACATCCCCGCACAGATTTCGGCTTCCTCTTCAGAGCCCAAGCCGTAACCGGGCGGAAGAAACTCCGGCAATTCCTCATATCCCAGCAGATACTCTGGCACATGTCTGTTGACACTCAGAGCGTTTTGCAGATGTTTACGGGCAGTTGCGGTATCGCCTTTCCGCCTGAAAGTCAGAAGGGCTTGTGCATAGCTGCCAATCGCCAAAAACTTATCGTCTTTGTATTTTTTCAAAAGCTGCTCTGCTTCACCGTCTGCATTCATCTGCAGGAGGCAGACAAGTAATAGATGTCTCACTCCTTGATTGTCCATCGGGTTCAACCGGAGTAGCTCGCGGTAATGCTCTGCTGCCTCTTCCAATTGGTCTAATACCTCCAGGCACTGAGCCAAGCCCAGCCTGGCACGCATATAAGGGCGCGTTTGTACGATGCCCCAGAAGTTGCCAGCTTCTTCCTCGAAAAATTTCTTACCCAGGGCCCTTTCACCGGCAGCGACACCCTGCGCATAGAGGTCTTTGGCCTTTTGAATGTCTGAACAATGCTCTGCCAGCACCACGTAGGCATCGGCACAATCCGGACAAATCTCCAAGGCCTTACGGGCTAACTGGATCTGTTTTCTGCCGCGAGAATCAAACGCATCATACATAAGGTCCTGTGCCTGCTCTAACGGAGTGATAGCTGCCTGATACGGGATTTCCTTGCCAACGACATTTCTATTAAGAAACTCTTGTAACTCATCTTCGTTGCCGAAATCATGCCCATCAATCATCCGCTGAATATCCAGATGTGTTCTTTCCAAAGACCGCCGGTCGGGTAGGCCGCCGCGCATTTTAACCTTTTTTCTTGCATCTTTATCTTCCGGCTCCAAAAGCTCCGGCAGAGATAATGTAAAGTCCATTTCACCTCTTGAAGTAGTTACGTGCTTTTTCCAGCGACCGCTATCGATTTGGTCTTCCGTAGTTTGTGCCAGCGCTCGCATCAGACCTTCCAGAAAGGCCAGTATATCCGGCCTGGGACGCCGCTGCTTTCTTCCGGGCTGAAAACATATTGCAACAGGATAGGCCTGTTCTTCAGCAGCCGGCAGGTGATAATCTTGCCACAAATCAACGTCACCGAAAGGCAGTTCAGTAATCGGGCCAAATAGTAACGCCCAGCACTTGTCCTTGGCTAACTGGCCAGGTTCCTTTGGCTCAAACACAGACTCAAATTGCTGGACTGAATCGAAAAACCCCAGTCCGAAGGTAGTCCCACCGGCGCCAAGCACAGAAAAATATCTCAGGCCAGCATCAACAAAAGGTGACTCCACCTCAATCAAATCCTCATCTGTTAAGTGCTGCCACGGCTGGGACTGATAGAATCTTGAGGCCGCCTCAGCAAAGAGGCGCATTGACTCAACAGTAACGCCTTTAACATCCAGAGCACCTGGTACTAATGGCTTGCCAGCTATGTGTTCAGCCATCTCAGCAATCATCTTATCAAACATAAATAGCTTGTTGCGTTGCTCAACCACTATGTCTACTTCAGCGAATAATCCGCTGAGGTGCTCGGCCAGCGCCGAATCCTTAATCTCTATTTTGCCGGGACGATAGCCAGCAAGTTCTTCATTGCAGGCAAAGTTAGCCAAGGCCTGTAAGGCCGTTTCGAAACTAACCTGTTCTTGGGCCTGGGGAGCTGTGATGTGGACCAGCCTGGTTTTGAGACTTATCCAGCCAGCTAACCACGGGCGATATGGCCCTCTGCCTTCCTCTTCAACCCACATCGGTAGCTTGACCAATCCGCCCTGCCATACCTCGTTTTTTCGCTGTGGCAGTTGCTTTAATCGCTCAACTTGAAAGTTCATTTTGGTCACCTATCATAATTGTAAGGTAGAACAACTTTGCTTGTTTATGAACTCATCCTATTGGCCGTATTTTACACAGGCATCAAATAAATATCCACACTCTTTTTTGGCTGGTCGTTCTTATCAAACCCAGAGGCACAAAGGTGCGGTCGAACCACCAACATACGAATTTTTCGGTCCGAAGTTGCTGTCAAATAGCGACTTATGAAGCTGGCCACGGTGCGCCGAGAGCGAACGGTAGGATAGCGATACCTCTTTGGTGCAAATTTTGGTGCAACTTGTTAGCTCATGTAATTCATAATTGTACACATCCAGAGATGCTGGCAACTGCCACAAAATTAACACCGTTCTGACACAAGAATTGGTTGTAGTTTTTCCAGACAATATCACGATTCAATCCACCGCTATCATGCAAGCGCCTGGCCTTACAGATAATGGCATCTCATGTGAGTTGGCTGAAATAACCTTTTCCAGTTGTGACGTTACAACTATAACCTGGGCGTCTGGGGCTACCATCCTTATTTATGATTGTGTCCTTCAGACGTCACATTAGAATAAAGAAGACTATGTTTGCCCATACTCATCAAACTACCTATCTTCAGTGTCCTTAAAGGTATCCCTCTCTATTCCTGATTCTTGGGACTAAACGTCCGATAACAAAATATTATCACTTGACCATATCTCCCAAGCCACCCATTCTGAAAAAAGTCACCTACTTACATTTAGCGAGTTAATGCATTTTAATAGAACACATTTCATATACCCATGTTCTACATTTTCGCTTTCTTAAGAAAAAACATGCACTGGTATTTTGCACATTAGTGCATTCTAACAAAACAGATGTCACTTACCTATGTCTTACATGTTCCCTAAATAAAAAAGTGAATAAAAAAGACGAAAAAAATTCAAATTGATATTGACAGTTTTTACAGCGATAGCTAATTATCGATTTGTCACTTTACAGAGTATAAAGTGACAGTAGTAAAAAGGAATGGTGCTTCACAGGGGGGAGGAGCTCCCAACTCAGAGAAACCAGTGAAAGGAGTCTAATTATGAGAAAGTTAATGGATGTTTGGAGTAAGCAAGCACTCTGCTTGGCGATGTCACTGAGTGTAGTACTATTGTCGAGCTTCGGTAGAGTTAGCTTGGCGTCACAGAACGAAGCCATACACTATTATAAACTGTTTTCAACTCTGGAGTATAGTGGACAAAGTCAATTTAGGAACCAGTTTGAAACGGTATGTGCGGTAAAGAAGCTGGCCTTATCAGATGATAAAGTACAGTACTGTCTTTCAACGAA
>JBHIDV010000003.1:0-25451 GCA_046760285.1 Sedimentisphaerales bacterium | reverse complement strand
TATTTATGAAGCAAATACAGAAAAGATGCAGGTAAATGCAAAGCTAACCGTCTGCATTCAAGATATAAATCGGCTAAGAAAAGAGCAGCCTCTAATAGCCAGTGAAATCGACCTGTTGGCTGAGCAGATCGCCCAATCGGTGCAGAAAGAGTACGAGTCAAAACAGAAGTTGCAGGAGGCCGAGGCCGTAAATAAGCAGCGCTCGGCACGCATAAAAGAGCTCCAGGCAAAATACGCCGAGCAAAAAAGTAAGCAGCAAGCAGAAATGGACCGGCTCACCGATTTGAAGGTTACTCTGGGACAAACGGCTGAGCAGAGCCGAGCATTGAAACAGATAATCGTAAATCTTCAAAGCCAAATACAAGCGAACCAAAAAGCCACTGAGACAACGCAAGAAGAAATTCAAAATTCAGAATTCGAAATTCAAAATTTGCAGGGGGAGGTTCTTAACTGCGAAGCGGCGGTGTCAGAGCTGTTTGTCGAAAAAGAAAAGAGCCAAAAAAACAGCAAACTGCTGTATGCTAAAATAGAAGAGCTGCTCGAAAAGCAAAAACAGACGGAGCAACTTCTGCGCTGCGGGCGTGCCGAGAAAAGTGAGATTGAATCCACCATAAGCGCCCTTAAGATAGAGTTGAGCCAATTGGAGGTAAAGCAACAGGATTTAGTTGAGAGGGTCCAGGAGGAATTGCAGATTGATTTGGCCGAGGCCTACACACGACAGACGACTGATGACGGACGACAGACGACAGATTGGGATAAAGTAAGGCAAGAGATAGCTGAATTGCGTGGCAAAATTGAACGGCTCGGAAATGTTAATGTAGATGCAATAGCTGAGCAGGAAGGCCTTGAAGAACGACATAACTTTTTGAGCAGGCAAGTTGGCGACCTGAACTCCAGCCGAGCCCAACTGCAGCAGTTGATAAACCGGCTGAACAAAAAAAGCACAGAGAAATTCAGCGAGACTTTTGAGCAAATCCGCAGCCATTTCCAGCAGATTTTCCGCAAACTATTTGGCGGAGGCAAAGCTGATATAGTGCTGGAGGACTCTGAAGATATCCTCGAAGCAGGTATAGAAGTGATAGCTCGGCCGCCCGGCAAAGAGACAAGAAGTATTTCTTTACTTAGCGGCGGTGAAAAATCGCTGACGGCGATTGCGCTTTTATTTGCGGTTTTCAAGACCAAGCCATCCCCATTTTGCTTCCTCGATGAAATTGATGCAGCATTGGATGAGGCCAATAATGAGCGATTCAATATGCTCTTGCAGGAGTTTGTGGCCGATTCGCAGTTCATAATAATCACTCACGCCAAGCGCACGATGAGCATTGCGGAAGAGCTGGTCGGGATAACGATGCAGACGCAAGGCGTGAGCAAGAAGCTCAGCGTTAGATTCGACCAGTTTGACGAAGTAGAGGAAACCGCCGCCGTAGCGTAGATTCGAATAAGAGCCGCGACCGTAAGGGAGCGGTAATTGAACCGGCAGGTCATCTTTCAGACCAAGCTAAAGGCTATTTTTTTTCACGTCCTATAATTGACAACACAATCCCCATCTGGTATACTATTTATCAGCAAGCATAGCAAAGGCAGGCGATTATCTTATTGCCCAAAGCTGGGTGAAGGAGGACAGAAAAATGGCGACGGCAAGAAATTCACGAATTCTGCGGACAGTCACTTTGATACTCATCGTGGTGTTGTTCTGCCCATTTGCCTATGGCAAGATCATCTACGTGGACGGCGATGCCAACGGGGCCAATGACGGCACAAGCTGGGAGAATGCCTATGTTCATCTTCAGGATGCCTTGGCCGATGCCGAGCTTGCCGAAAAACCCGTGGAGATACGGGTAGCGCAAGGCATCCACAAACCGGATCGAGGTGCAAATCAGACACTTGGCGACCGGGTAGCCACATTCCAGCTTATCAATGGCACAGCTATTAGGGGTGGTTACGCAGGTTTCGGTGAGCCAGACCCTGATGCACGGAACTTCGATATATATGAGACCATTCTAACTGGCGACCTGGACGGCAACAATGGCCCGGATTTCGCTAACAATGATGAGAACGGCAACAACGTTGTTACTGGCAGTGGGACGGATGAAACAGCCGTGCTGGATGGTTTGACCATCACCGGCGCTAAGAGATATGGGATGTACAATCATCAGGGCAGTCCAACGCTGACCAACTGCACATTTGCACATAACTTCAGTGGGATGCACAACTGGGACGGTGACCCAACTCTGACAAACTGCACATTCGAGAATAACACCCATCGTGGGATGGAGAATCTCGTCGACTGTAATCTAACACTGACCGACTGCACATTCAACGGCAACTCGGGTAGTGCGATTCACCACAGTGGCGGCAGTCTAACGCTGACCGGCTGCTTGGTTAGCGGTAATTCGGGTTTCTCTGGCGGCGGGATACGTAGCTTAGGCCGTGCTAACCTGACACTGCACGACTGTACATTCACCGGAAACTCGGCCAGGGCTTCTGGTGGCGGGATTGATGCCTCCTCAGCTAACATATCACTCTACAACTGCACGTTCAGTAACAATTCAGCCGACTCTCGAGGAGGCGGTGTATCAGCCCATGTTTATGATGGGGATTTCGAGATCGAGGGATGTGTATTCAGCGGGAACAGGGCTAAAAACGGAGCTGGAATGGAAATCTGGGCAAGCCCTTTGGCAATATCAAACTGTGTATTTGCCGGCAACGTGGCCGAGAGAAGGGGAGGTGCCCTCAACTGCGTAAAGGATTATGTAACTATCCGGAACTGTACTTTTTTCAGCAATGTGGCAGGCAATAGCGGTAGTGCGGTCTATGCTCGCCACAAGCTCACGGCAACTAATAGCATCTTTTGGGATAATACACCTGACGAAATAGCGACATTAAGAGAAGCTCCAAAAGTTACCTACTGCAATATTCCGGGAAATTGGCCGGGACCTGGCAACATCAATGTTGACCCGTACTTTGCCGAGCTGGGCTATTGGGACGCAAACAATACGCCGCAAGATGTTAATGACGATTTCTGGGTGGATGGCGACTACCACCTGCTCTCACAGGCCGGTCGTTGGGATCCGAGCAGTCAAAGATGGGTCAAAGATGATGTGACAAGCCCGTGCATCGATGCCGGCGACCCGAATAGTCCTATCGGAACTGAGCCGTTCCCCAACGGCGGCCGGGTCAATATGGGCGCATATAGTGCCGGTGATAAAGCCAGCAAATCTTATTTCGGCAAAACTGTCTGTGAAACGATAATTGCAGGCGATATCAACGGCGACTGCATAGTAGATGTCGCAGACTTGCTAATTATGCTCTCACACTGGATGATGCAGGGCGAAGACTTCGTGAACGATCCTCCGATAGTGATTCTCCTCGAGCCGCAGGATGGTGCTCAAATCGAGTGGCCCGGCCCTACAATATTCCGGGCCGAGGCATATGACGTTGATGGGCAGGTGGACAAGGTCGTTTTCAATCTTCAACAAAAGAGAGACACAGGTACTCGTACGATCGGTTTTTCCGGTAGCGCCGGGGTCGACGGCTGGAAACGCGAATTCGACTGGCAAAGCAGCCATGAAATCCCCGAAGGCAACTGGACAGTCTGGGCAGAAGCCACTGACAATGAAGGCGCGGTCGGCGTCTCGCCCGAAATCGTAATCACCTTACACCGCCAATAGATTCGGCATTGATGGGTGGCAGCCTCAAGTGAGTCCCGAAAAATCGGGACGAGCTTGAGGATGGCTCAACATCTGCAAATTCTCTATGCACCTATAAATCGACACTTTTTCATTCCATAGTTGCAAACATTCCGGTTTATTAGTAGAATTCGCATTCTTTGTTAGATAACAATGTAGGGTGGGGCTTGCCCCACCATTTTCTATCAAGATAAGTGGCAATGACAGAAACAGTTGATAAGCATATATTGAAAAACGGGATGGTTCTTCTTGGTGAGCCGATGGGGGCGGTCGAGTCAGTGGCATTTGGTTTTATGCTGCCGGCAGGAGCGGCACAACTGCCGGAAGGGGCCTGTGGGGCGGGAAATGTCATCGCTGATTGGATTTTCAGAGGTGCGGGTAACAGAGACAGCAGGCAGCTTAGCGACGCCCTGGATGGGCTGGGACTGCATCGGGCCGGCTCAATCAGCAGCTCCCATATCACTATTGGGGCAGCTTTGGAAGCCAGCAACTTGGCGCAAGCCTTAGATTTGTATGCTGACATAATACTTGAGCCGCGTCTGGAAGAGGACCAATTTGAATTGGCCAGGCAATTAGCAATTGATGGGGTGTACGCCTTAGATGATGACCCTCGGCAAAAGGTTATGTTAAAGTTGCGAGAGCAGTTCTATCCTGCACCTTACGGACGTAGTCCGGTGGGCAACATTGATGAATTAAAAGCTCTCTCGGCAGAGAGCACAAGACAGATCATAAAGAACAACTTCAATCTTTCACAGACGATTTTTACAGTCGCAGGAAAATACGACTTCGATGCAGTTGTCTCAATTCTCGAATCTCGATTCTCGAATCTCGAACGAGTATCCAGTATCGAGTATCCAGTATCAAATATCGAGCCAGCCAAATACACTCATATAAACAATGACAGTGCCCAAGTGCACATCGGCTTGATGACCGAGACAGTCAAGCCAACTGATGAGGATTACTATAACGCCAGGATGGCGGTATCGGTCCTTTCAGGCGGGATGAGCGCTAGATTATTCACGGAGGTAAGGGAAAAAAGAGGCCTATGCTATGCAGTTGCAGCACAGTATCATGGCCTAAAAGAAGCAGCCGGTATAATGTGCTACGCAGGCACAACGCCTCAAAAGGCTCAAGAGGCACTCGATTGTATAATCGGTGAATTTAATCGGTTAAGCTGTGAAATCACCGATGAAGAGATCGAGCGGGCCAAAGTGGGTTTAAAAAGCTCTCTAATATTGCAGAGCGAGTCGTCCAGCAGCCGGGCGGGCGCGATTGGAAGCGATTATTATATGTTGGGCAGAGTCCGAAGCCTCGATGAAATTAAGGACAAAATTGAAAAGATAAACGTGGATTCAGTTCTAAATTTTTTGCGTGATAACAAATTTAGAGATTTTACCGTTGTGACAATCGGCCCAAAGGAAATCCGGGTCACGTGACCCAGGGCACGAATCATGCAGTTCAAGCACAAAATATTATCAAACGACCTGGTCATTATTGGGGAGGTTAACGAATCTGCTAAATCTGCCGCGGTTGGTTTTTTCGTAAGAACTGGCTCTCGGGACGAGTCCGAGCAGATAAACGGAGTATCACATTTCTTAGAACACATGCTGTTCAAAGGTACAGAGAAGTTAAGTGCGCTTGAGGTAAACAAGGCTTTCGACAGAACAGGAGCACAATTCAACGCCTTTACCAGCGAGGAAAATACGGTTTTTTACGCGGCGGTCCTGCCGGAATATGTAATCGAGGTGACGCAGCTCTGGATAGAACTGATGAGGCCGGCTCTCAGAGATGCGGATTTCAATATTGAAAAAAATGTAATCAAAGAAGAAATAGCGATGTACAAGGATACGCCCAGCTTTGATTGTATCGATAGATGTAGAAGTCTGCATTTCGACGGACACCCGTGCGGCAACAGCGTTCTGGGCAGTGAGCGGTGCATAGAGGCTCTGACGGCTGAGCAGATGCGGCAGTATTTCACGAGCCGTTATGCACCCAATAATATGGTATTTGCATGTGCGGGCAACTTTGACTGGGGTCAAATTTGTTCGACCGTAGAAAAGGCTTGCGGCAGGTGGCAAGAGCAGACAACTACCAGAAAGTTGGAGCACCATCTCGGCAGCAAGAAGAAAGGGAGGCTTGAAAAAGCAAATCTGGCTTGCGAACATATATGCTTGATGAGTCCATGCGTTTCTGCGCAGGACCCCAGAAGATTTGCCGCTACGCTTCTGGCGGTTATTGTCGGTGACAGCGTAGGGTCCAGATTTTTTTGGGAATTAGTGGACAAGGCATTAGCAGAGGCAGCAACGATGCAATTTGGACCGATGGATGGTACAGGGACATTGTACAGTTATATCCGCTGTAGTAGTAAAAATGTCTCCCAGGTTCTGGGCATCGTCAGAGATATTTTTAGCAATCTTGCTCAAAACGGCATCACCGAAGATGAATTAAGAAAGGCAAAAAACAAGGTCTTAAGCGCATTGGTGATTAAAAATGAGCTGCCGATGGGTCGGCTGATTGACCTGGGATTTGGCTGGACATATTTAAAGCAGTACCGCACCATTGAGGATGATGTTAGGGCTGTTAAAGCTGTTACCGTTGATGACATTCATTCACTTATAGAGCAGTTCGACCCAGGCGATTTTACGCAATTTTCTATAGGGCCTTTCCTTAACGAGTCTCGTTTTTCGTGCTTCGAGACTCGTAACGAGACTCGTCAACGTCAAACGAGGCTCGGGATTTGGTCTGAATATCCCAATAATATCTATGGATAAAGAATATGGGCAGGCAAACAAGACGAGAATTTTTAATGGCCATCGGTTCTTTGACGGCATCGACCGGTATCCTGCCAGTATTACCGGGTTGTGCCGGTATAGGCCGAGCGCCAGAGGGCCAAATAAAACAGCCAAACGTCGTTTTGGTGATTACTGACGACCAAGGCTACGGTGACCTCAGCTGTCATGGCAATCCTGTTCTTGAGACGCCGAATCTGGATCGGTTGCATTCTGAGAGCATTCGCCTGACTAACTTCCACGTCAGTCCAACCTGTTCTCCCACGCGGGCGGCGCTGATGACAGGGCACTACTGCAACCGCACAGGCGTATGGCACACCATTATGGGCCGATCGCTATTGCGCCAGGATGAAGTGACAATAGCCGATGTTTTCTCGGCCAGTGGCTACTGCACGGGTATCTTCGGCAAGTGGCACCTGGGCGATAACTACCCATTCCGGCCGCAAGACCGTGGCTTCGACGAAGTGTTGATTCATGGTGGCGGCGGTGTCGGGCAAGGCCCTGACTACTGGGGCAACGATTACTTTGATGATACGTACCGGCACAACGGCAAGCTGGAGAAATTTACCGGCTACTGCACCGACATCTTCTTTGATGGGGCCTTGAAGTTTATCGAGGCCCATAAAGACCAGCCGTTCTTTTGTTATCTGCCAACCAATGCACCACACGGCCCATACAACGTCGCCGACAAATACAGCAGGCCATACCGAGATAAGGGTGTTGGCGACAGACAGGCCAATTTCTACGGCATGATTAAGAACATCGATGAGAATATGGGCCGACTGATGCAGCGGCTCAAAGAATTAGACCTGCAGAACAATACCATTCTTATCTTTATGACTGACAACGGCAGCTCAGCAGGCTACAGCGCAGGGATGCGCGGTAAAAAAGGCTCGGAATATGATGGTGGCCACCGTGTACCATGCTTTATCCGCTGGCCTGGTGGTGGACTTAAGGACGGACGTAACATTGACCGCCTGACGGCTCATATCGATATACTACCGACATTGATTGAACTATGTGGGCTGAACAAACCTGTTGGGATTAAGTTTGACGGTGACAGTCTTGCTGGACTTCTGGCCGGATACAATAAAAACTGGCCTGACCGCACTCTGGTTACAGATTCTCAGCGCATCGAGCATCCAGAGAAGTGGCGCAAAAGTGCGGTTATGACCGACCGCTGGCGGCTGATAAATGGTCGAGAGCTCTATGATATCAAGGTTGACCCGGCACAAGAAAACAACGTTGCCCGCGAATACCCAGAGGTTGTAGAGACATTACGACAAAATTACGAAGATTGGTGGACAGATGTGTCACAGCGCTTTGACGAGTACTGCCACATCATTATCGGCTCGGACAAAGAGAACCCTACCCGATTGATGTCTCATGATTGGCATGGTCAGAAGGTGCCGTGGAGTCAGCGTGCCGTCCGCAACGGCATGCAGGCCAACGGCTTCTGGGCGGTAGAGGTAGCCCGCGATGGCACATATGAATTTGCCCTGCGGCGCTGGCCTATTGAAGTTGACCAGCCTATCAATGCGGCTATCTCAGGCGGCAAGGCCATCAGCGCGACCAGCGCTAGACTCAAAATCGCGGACATAGATGTGACTCAACCAGTTCCAAAAAATGCTACCGCAGTGACTTTCCAGGTCAGGCTCAAGGCCGGCAAGACGCGTTTGCAGACCTGGTTTATGGACCAACAAGGCACCTGCCGAGGGGCCTATTATGTTTACGTGAAGCGTTTGTGATAATTAGCAAAATTGGAGACAGGATTATGCGTAACAAAGTAAGAAGAGAATTTTCCCCCAAACACGGGGTGATACCCTCAGTGGGTAACCAGATGGACGGTCTCTTAAATCGCCGGAATTTTCTTAAGACCAGCGGACTCGTTGTCAGTTCATTTATGGTGCCACGGTTGTTGTTTGGCAGGGAAAAACCGGTAAAAAAGCCGAACATCTTGGTCATTATTTCGGACGAGCATAACGCTGGCGTGCTGGGCTGTTATGGCAATAATATTATTCGCACGCCCAACCTGGATAGGCTCGCCCAGCAGGGCCTTGCTTTCGAGAGTTGCTACTGCAATTCGCCGTTATGTGTGCCTTCGCGTCTTTCGTTCACGTCGGGCAAATATGCCTCACGGGTGGGTGTCTGGAGCAATAGTTGCTGGCTGCCCAGTGCTGATTACCCGTCGCTGCCCCGCATAATGAATGCAGCCGGTTACGAGTCAATCCTCTGTGGTAAAATGCATTATGACCGGACGCGGCGCTATGGATTTAAGGAGATTGGCGGAAATATGAATAATTCTTATAAGACCGGTAGGGGTGGTCGTCGCCGAGCTGATGACCTGACCCCTAAACCAGGCGTTTCCGCACGATTCAACGATTTTCATACGGGAGACAAATCCGGGGTCCTGCGACACGACCGGGCAGTTACCACCGGTACGGTTGAGTTCCTCAAAAACCGCAGGGCTTCTGATAAACCATTCTTTATGCTCGCTGGCTATCTGGCCCCCCATTTTCCGTTGATTGTACCGGAAAAATACTGGCGGCCTTATGAGGGTAAGGTTCCGATGCCGGTCATTCCCAGCGGCCATCTCCAAGCCCAGCCGCGGAATTATAAGCACCTTCGTATCGGTTTTAACATTGAGGATGTCCCCGACCAGATTGTGAAGAAGGGCCGGGAGCTTTACTACGGCCTGACACAATGGGTGGATGAAGAAATCGGCAAGGTCTTGCAGGCCTTGGCTGACAGCGAAGTAGCTGACAATACAGTGGTAATTTATACCACCGACCACGGCGAGAACATGGGCGAACATGGTCTATGGTGGAAGAATTGTATGTACCAGCACGCCAGTCGTGTGCCACTGATTATTAGCTGGCCGGCCCGATGGAAAGGCGGACAGTGGCGAACGCAGGCCTGCTCGCTATTAGATGTGGCCCAGAGCATTGCTGAAATTGGCGGTGCAAATGTGCCGGCAGACTGGAACGGCGAGTCTATGCTCCAATGGCTGGATAATCCCGAAACCAAGTGGAAAGACTTCGCAGTTAGCGAATATTACGCCCATAATATCGCCTCTGGTTATGCGATGCTTCGCAAGGGCAAATACAAATATGTATATCATACTCCGACTGACTCAGGCCATCCCGCTGAGCGGGAGCTGTATGACCTGGCCTCTGACCCTGGGGAATTCAATAACCTCGCAGGCAGGAAGGACTACAGCAGGCAGATTGGTATAATGCATGCTGCTCTGGTGAGGGAAATCGGTGAGCATCCGGATAAGACTGAACAGCGATGCCGTGCTGATTATGTCCGAGGGTACGGACGAACGAAGCAAAGGAAGAAAGGTAGTAAAGTAACCTGAAAAGAACCGTATGTCAGAGCAAACGAGAAGAGAATTTCTTAAAGCGGTTGGTACTACGATTGCTTCAGCGAGAGGCCTGTCGATATTAGCGGGTTGTGCCGGCATAGGCCAAACAACAGTGGCCGAAAGAAAACGGCCAAACATCATTTTAATTATAACCGATGACCAGGGCTGGGGTGACATTCATTCGCATGGCAATGACCTAATCGATACACCGGTGCTGAATAGACTTGCTGCTGATGGACCTCGCTTTGATAGGTTCTTCGTCAGTTCCGTTTGTGCTCCGACACGCGCAAGTTTGCTGACCGGCCGATACTACTTGCGCACCGGAACGCACGGCGTCACTCGTGGATACGAGAATATGCGCAGCGAGGAGGTCACTATCGCTGAGGCGCTTAAGCAGGCTGGTTACGTTACCGGCTGTTTCGGCAAATGGCACAATGGAGCACATTATCCCTGCCATCCAAATGGACAAGGCTTCGATGAGTTTTTTGGTTTTTGCGGCGGGCATTGGAATAATTATTTCGATACTACGCTCGAACAAAATGGGCAACCTGTCAAAACCAAGGGTTATATAACCGATGTGCTCACCCGTGCAGTTCTGAGCTTTATTGAAACGCACCGGAAGAAACCATTTTTTTGCTATGTCCCCTATAATGCTCCGCACTCGCCGTTCCAGGTGCCGGATAAATATTTCAATAAGTACAAGGCTCGCGGACTGGATGACAAGCTCGCCTGCATTTATGCTATGTGCGAGAACCTTGATGACAATATCGAGCGTATCCTGAAGCGTCTCGATGAGTTAGCTCTGAGTAACAATACAATTGTCTTGTTCCTCACGGATAACGGACCTAATTCTGACCGCTACAATGGCGGTATGAAGAGCCGGAAGGGCAGTGTCCACGAAGGTGGTGTGCGTGTACCGCTGTTTATCCGCTGGCCCGGACATATCAAGCCCGGCACCACTATTAGTCAGATTGCCGCTCACATCGACCTGTTCCCCACCATCCTTGAGCTGTGCGGCGTGCCTATGCCCAAGACGCTGCCTCAGGATGGTGTAAGTTTGGCAGCCTTGCTTAAAGAAGAAACTGCGAGCTGGCCTGACCGGATGATATTCACATTTAGGTCTGGCCGAGGGGATACGATAGGGGCCCGCGGAGCAGTTCGCACACAACGGTGGCGAGCCGTCAAGGTTCGTAAGGAGTGGGAACTGTACGATATGCAGGCCGATCCAGGCCAGAAGCACAATATTTCGACAGAGTATCCTGATGTTGTGAAGAAACTTGGTGCTGCCTACGAGGCAGCCGTCAGGGATGTAACCAAAGCTGGTTTTGAGCCTCTTGCGATTCATATTGGTTATCCACAATGGCCAGTGGTGACACTGCCCGGCCATGAAGCTTTTTTGGAACCACCGTCCAGGAAGGCAATTACTTACAAAGGCCGCTCCGGCTGGGCTAATGACTGGATTACCAATTGGACCAGCACCGAGGCGTACCCCTGGTGGCCTGTAGAAGTGGTCAGGCCCGGGCGATTCGAGGTGACATTGATGTACACCTGTCCACAGCAGAACCTGGGTGCGAAGGTGAGGGTTGAGATCGGCGGCAAGAGCCTGGAAGGTGTGGTGAGCAGAGCTCACGACCCCGAACCCATCCCCAGTCCCGACCGTGTTCCTCGCGGCGAAGTCTATGAGAAAATCTGGGCACCGTTGACCCTCGGAGCCATTGAGCTGACCAGAGGACGAACCAAGCTGGTGGTTAAAGCTGTCCAAATTCCCGGCAGCAGGGCGTTCGACCTGAAGGCCGTACAATTGCGGCGGCTTAATTAGCTTAAAATGTTTGGACATTCGCAATTTATCCTTACCTAATTTCGATTGATATGTTAAACTATTTAGGACTATGGTGATGAGCAAGGCTAATAATAATGGAAAAAGTGGCGCTGATATTCTTCGTGCAACTGATATAGTGCCGCCGTACAGTAAGAAAAGTAATCATGAGGATAATTCGCGCGAATTGAAAAGCAGAAGCAAAAATAATTCATTGCCTCAGAAGAAGCATGAGGTGCCGAGATTTGACCTGGCCGAAGAGATATTGGCTGAGCAGCGAAAAATTACTGCTATAAGAAGAAAAGCTCCCAGTAAAACAAGTCAAGCTTCAAGTCAAAAACAGCAGGTTCAGTCAATCGGTTATGCTACCCCGCAACCTCTGCCGATGTTATCAGAACAGCAGCAAATCATAACAGAGATTGTAGCGAGGGATATTAAAAATTTGACTAAGTGACTAAAGTGAGCTAAAATGCCTAAAGTTATAAAAAGGGATTTTAGGCACTTTATATTTTTTGCATTTTAATTGATGTAGATTACTACAGAATTGTTTGGAGAGGTGGCCGAGTGGCTGAAGGCAACGGTTTGCTAAACCGTCGTAGGGGTATAAACCTCTACCGCGGGTTCGAATCCCGCCCTCTCCGTTAGATTTTTCCTGCCTTTTTAGATGTCCCTTTCCATCGCGCAATCGCAACGATCTGATAAATGCTCGGGCACAAAATTCTTGAATCCATATTTTCGATAAAGTCCAATTGCTTCTTTGAGGATAGAATTAGTCTCTAAAACCATTTTCTTGAAACCAAGGGCTTTTGCCTTGGTTAATGCATCTTCCATCATAAGCTTGCCTAACCCTCTGCCTTGATATTCTTTTTTAAGATACATCTTTCGCAGTTCGCATATATCATCACTTAATCTAAAAATACCATACGAACCGACCACACTACCTTTGTCTTCGAGTATGGCGAAATAGCCTTTGTTATCAATATAATTTCTTTGTATATCACTAATATCTTTGTCTGTTACTTCCGGATTTGTTTTGAGACCATATATAGCGAGAACTTCTTTCATTAATCTGAATACGTGAACCTCATCTGACTGTCTATAATCTCGTAACTTACACATTTTCTACCTTTAACGATGTGCTCAATTGCGGGGCTCAGGCGATACGTTCGATGCGCCGTTTAGTCATCGCTATTGACTTGAGCAACACCGAATCTTTGGGATTTGCATGAACATACTCGGCGGCAATCGTGTCAGACGTTTTTTCAACCCATCCTTGCAAAAGCTGACGATGCGTATGCAGGACATCTTTGTAGTCTTTGAACTCAGCAAGGTTTTTCATTTCACCTGGATCAAGCTTGAGGTCTATGAGCTGTTCACGGTGCTTGCCTGCGTCGTAAATGCAGTACTTGAAGCGGTCCGTCCGCAGCATTCTGCCGTTCTGACTCTCTGAGACAACGAAATCACGCCATTGTTGAATATTTCTTCCTGCCGCCAGTGCTCGCAAGCTCCTGCCGTGCAGACGTTGGGGTACTTCTATGCCCGCGTAATCGCACAGTGTAGGCAGAAGGTCGAGACCGTTGGAGACCAGATGCGTATCGTCAACCACACCCTCAGCAATCTCCGGCCTGTAACTCATTATGAATGGAACATGCACGGATTCCTCATAAAGCACTGATTTGTGCTCCAGTTTGTGCGCAGAATCCATGTCACCGTGGTCGCTGGTAAAAACTATCAGGGTATTATCTTCGAGGCCTGCTTCTCGCAGGGCATCAAGCACTACGGCGATTTCTCTGTCCACCATTTCGGTCAGCCGGCAGTATGCCCAGCGGTGCAGACGCCATTGATTCTGAGTCCACTTCTGGCGAACGTACGCTCGGAAAGGTCTTGCATTGAGGTACTTCTGTGTTATACATTCCGGCTCAGCCTCCGGCACTTCGTGATTGGCAGGCAGGTGCGGGCAATTGGTCTCCACAAAAGTGCCGATGTCCCCGGTCTTTCGCGCACGGTCCAGTACAGCCTCGCATATTTTAGAATCCATGTTATCTCTGGGGGGCCTTGCATTGGCGCGGTTAAAATCATTGATAGCCATGTAGCAGATATCGTGCGGATTGATGAATGAAGCGAACAGCAAGAACGGTCTGGTGTGCTTTGACTTAATGAATTTGGCGCAAGCGTCTGCTAATCCCTGGCGTCGGTCGCTGGTTAGATTTCGATATCCAAGATTTTGCACATTGTTCATCTTCCTGGGCAGGTGTACCTTACCGCCATAAACCGTTTCATATCCTGCTTGCTGGAAAAGTTGGCCAAGCGACTGTTGTATCATAGCGTCGGTCACGGTAGCCCGTCGGGAGTCACTGTTCTGGCCCAGCCCAACGGCGCTAGGCATAAGACCTGTCTGCAGGCTGAACCGGTTCGGTACACAGACAGGGTTGCAGGCATAGGCTCTTTCAAACCTGACGCCCGAAGCAGCAAGTCTGTCCAGTGCAGGTGTTTTGAGCCATATATTTGGCGTGCAACTTATCATGCCGGCATGTTGCTGATCGGTCATGATGAAAAGGATATTGGGCCTATTTTCCGGCTTGGGACTATCCGCGGCACCCCGCTCTGTGGGAACCGCGGCTGATGTTACCCGCCTAAGCATTAGTCCGATTGCAGAGGCGGCTGTGGTGGTAATGAATTCTCGTCTTTTCATTCTGGCTCCTCGTTTCTCGTTTCTCGATTCTCGTCGAGTATCGAGTATCCAGTATCGAATATCTAGCTCTGTTCTCCGGCCCGCCTCTTAAAAAATATATCAGGCAAGCGGAATGTTCAAGCAAAAAACCGAACCCTGCACTAATTGTTCTGCAGCGAAAGTCCCGGACCTGGACGCGGCTCGCGTATCGCGAATCACGAATCGCAAATGGCGAATCACAAACCGACATGCGATAGCGATGAGACTTGTCTGACAACAGTCAAAATTTGAGAACGTATGGGCCCAGAATGAACAACGCTATTACCATAGAACCCGTGGCTGCAATGAGCACTGCACCAGCCGCCACATCTTTTGCCTTTTCTATACCGGGATGAAATTCAGCAGAAGCTACGTCTGCCAGAAATTCTAATGCAGTATTGAGCGCCTCTGCCGTCCAAACCGCCATAATTGCGATCACTAACCAGCACCACTCTCCGGGCGTAAGGCCGAGCAAACCTCCAATAAGTAAAACGAGAACAGATGCCGTAGCGTGGATCCATGCGTTATGCTGCGATTTGAGCATTAAGCCGATGCCATTGATGGCATGCCTGAAGCTTTGTATGCGGCTTCTAAGTGAGAAACGTTCGCTCATTTGTTACTCTCCAACCGGTTTAGCTCCGGGTTCCCATTTTGCAATAAGTCGCAAAATGGGAGCCCGGTCTTCAATAATATATCGGAATGAACTTCACCCAGATTAATTAACAGATTGTAGGAAAAGGATAACTTTTATATAAAATTTGACTTTCTGGGGCATCGTCTAATAAGATAGATGCCTGAAAAACAGGTGGTGGTAAGTAGTAATAAAGTTGAAAAAAAGCCCCTGTGTGATAGGCGAGGGTATTCCCGCAGTTTTGTATTATGTTTGAAATACTCGCCTCTTGCCTGGGTTCTCCGCAGGACGCCCTATGGCGCCGCAACGCGTGACCCCTCACAGGGGCAAGGTGAAATTGTCTGTGGCTCTTTTCTTTTTGCTCTTTAGCTTCTCCCTTACGGTGTCCGCATTTCGATCTGACTTGTGTGCTAATCTCAAAGATGAACTACGCAAGTTCAAACTAAATATAGCCGGGTTGGCCATTGCTTAGAGCCACGTCTCTTTTCTAATACAGTGCATCGGCATACGATATTGTCAATCTTGAACATTTTTGGATGTCACTAACCTGGCCATCTCCATGTGTCTTAACACTGGGAAAAATGTAGATAGCTTAAAAACTTTTCATTGATTATCTACTCCGCTCAAAACTCCGCCTCGTTGCATTCAATATTTCTATTTATCCTGAGCAGCTTTCCTTACTTAACCCCGATAACGAGAAACATTCGATGTCCAAAAAATTTTTGAAAAATTGAGAACTAAGTCCAGATTTCCTATTCGATTGTACGTTTTACCGCTGAGTTCGCAGAGCCCGCCGAGAAAGTATTTTTTTTAATTTCCTTCATCTCTGCGTTCTCGGCGCTCTCTGCGGTTAATCTTTTTTTAAGTACTGATAAACTCAAATGGTGGTAATTCGAGGGGGATTTTGATACTATAATTGAATTAGACGCTGTAAAGGTGTTTTTGGGTGTTATATGGGAGATATTCGATGAAACCTACAAGCCGCAGAGAAATACTTGGAACTCTAAGCGCCTTGCCCCTTCTTGTCATGGCTTCAAACGCATTTTCAAAAAGAAAACCATCGGAAAAAGTAGATGCTACGGCTGGCCACCCTCTCATTGTAGAGTGGGACAGGAAGGAATACGCCAGACTCAAAAACCTGGATTTGAACGAACCGAAAGTAGTTGCCAAGCAAAAGACAATGCCGGTCGGCAAAATCGGAAATCTTTGCGTCGGCCGGCTCATCAGCGGCAGCAATCTAATCAGCATGAACATGCACGCCAGGGATTTGGCCTACGTGCAAAGTCTTGCCGCTCATTATAACACAGAAGAGAGAATCTTGATGACACTAAAGAAATGTGAGGAATATGGTGTCAATACAATCGTTCTTAAGGAACATAATTTCAAGCGATTTAGATTATCAAGGTATTGGGACGAATGGGGCGGCAAGATGCAATGGATTGCTGATGTGATCACTACAGACATCAACAAGTACGAAAAACTGCTGGTCGAACATCTGGAACTGGGAGCGTCGGCAGCCTATTTATGGGGAGGTGCCAGTGACATCTGGTATTACCAGAAAAAGCAGCACAATATCATCGAGGCATTCAAGATCATGAAAAGATACGATATTCCCATCGGCATCTGTGCGCATCGATTGGAGCCCATCGCGTTTTGTGAAAAAGAAGGACTCATACCCGACTTCTATATGTTGACTCTGCATCACGACCGATACTGGTCCGCTCATCCGAAGGCCAATAGACGGTTCATAGAGATGTACGAGAAAGAGTCACCCAATCATGGGCAATACCACGATAACATGTTCTGCCACAATCACGAGCAGACTGTGGCGTTTATGCAAGATGTGAAAGTCCCCTGGATAGCCTTCAAGGTTTTGGCTGCAGGAGCTATCCCGCCAGAAGAAGGATTCCAGTATGCATTTGAAAGCGGTGCTGACTTCATTTGCGTGGGTATGTTTGATTTTCAGGTAGAACAGGACGTGAAACTTACTCAAGAGACCGTTGCCAAAGCAAAAGGTCGTAAACGTCCATGGATAGCATGAGTATGAAGACTAAGTGTGGCATTGACCGACCACGGTTATTTCAATCGTTTCCTAACAACGTTCTTCTGGAGAGAATCTATGGTGGCCTATTCTTTCTTGCCCCCAATGGAGATTAGGTGCGAAAATGTCCGGAGGTACATCCTGCCACCTGCGATAGCGGCCGTAGCATGGCTGTTCTCGCGCAGAGGATTGACCGCCAGCAGCTTGTACGTGGATGCCGCCTCGATCACGACAACCTCACCGTCAATTGTGATACAGTACAACCTGCCGTTCACGTACACGGGCGAGCTGTAAAATCTCTCTGCGGGCTTCTCACGCCAGAGCTGTTCGCCCGTGGCACTGCACAGGCAAGAGACATACCCGCGGTCATGAAATGTAAATAACAGGCCGTCTTTAGCCAAGGAGGTGGGGACATACGGCGTCGAACTGTTGTCTATTTTGTATGCTTCTATGGGCGGAGCGGATTTGTCTTTCTTGCCAGGTTTGATGGCTATTAGGCGTTTGCCGCTCGAACCATCGCCGCAAGTGCCAATTAACAGTCCGCTTGCGATAACAGGTGAGCTAACCACCCGACTCATGAATGCTGACTTCACTTCCCAGATGACCTGTCCCGTGCCGGGGTCAACGCCGGTCATACCGTGGGCAAGACTTGTGAATATCAACTGTGGTGAGTCTGTTGCCGCCGAGTAAACGCAGGGTGTGGAGTAAGAGGTTTTAGCACTGGTTTCTCGCGGCAGTTTCCAGCGTGTCTGGCCGGTCTTACAATCGACCGCCATCCAGGTGCTCTGGGCATTTCCTTCGCTATATTTATCTTCGTGCTCGTGGGTAAAAACCACCATATCCTCAAAGACAATGGGGGAACTGCCTGCTCCATGTTGGCAATGCACACCTTCAAAGCTACGCCGCCAGACTTCATTACCGTCGTGGTCCAGCGCCACTAACAGTGTCTGCTTCGCAGTTGCCCAGAGTGTATAGATGTGGTCCGCATCGACTGCAGGTGTTGCAGTGGCATAGCTATTGAGCTTGTTTATATGATAGGTAGTTAGCGTGTATTCCTTTTGCCATAATGCCTTGCCGTCAGAGACGCGTAGAGCCAAGAGGATACCACGGCCAGCCTTTTGGTCGCCACTGGTCACGAATACTTTATCCTGCCAGATTACCGGTGAGGAGTGGCCTCCGCCCGGCAATTTGACTTTCCAGTTGTAGTCCTTTTCCGTCCATTTGACGGGAATGGTGTCGGCTTTCTTGCTTTTGCCTGCCCCCGCCCCCTTTCCTTCTTCCGAAGGAAGCAGGGGGGTAAGGCGGGGCGGCGGACAAGAAAACAGAGGGATGCCTTGCCCATTAGGGCCGCGGAACCGCGTCCATTCCTGCCCCTGCGAGACCGAAGCTAACAAAATGGTTAATGCCATCAACAGGCCTTGGGCAAATCGATTGTCTGTAATCGCAAACCATCTTCGTTTTTTCATCGCACATCTCCCACTCAATACATTTGGCTGCATGCCAGTCTATCTATGAGGCTGGCTCGTCGGAACTTTCTGTTCTCGTCCTGAGAAGTTATACCTGTGAATAATCACTTGTCCATTGTTTAATTGCGTTATTGCGTTTTTCTTGTAAAAAAGCGGCTATTTTGGTAGAATGATTACAATTCAAGGACAAATAAGAAATGCTATTAGAGAAACATATTCTTACCACATCGCTCATTATCCTCATCATCGGCATTTTCGGTGTGAGTGAGGCAAAGTCCCTATACGCGATCACCGACCACGCTCTCAGTACGCTTAAGTCGTATGATATACATTTCGAGCAGCTAACATATCAAGCAGATGCTGACGTTCCGAATCTGGGTACCGGTGCCGTCGATGTCACGATTGCTTCCGATTTAAAGCTTCTTTTCATAACCTATGCTTGGTCAGGCATTATCGTGTGGGTGAACGCTGAAACGCTGGCCCAGGAAGGTTCTATAAGGATCCCTGGTGCCCAGGACATAGCGGGTGTGGTCGTGGACGAGGGAAAACAAAGGGTGTATGCCGTGGAACGCTGGCACGATAGGCTTTATATTTGCGCATGGGACGCAGACAAAGAAAAGCTGGTGCTGATGGACCCTCCATATATTATACTTGCCGACCTGGGTGGCAGTGGTGCCTTGGGATTGGCGTTGGATGAAAATAATAGTCGATTATATGTCGGCAATAATACACCTCTGGTGCATTATTATCACACCGATGATTGGAGACATCTGGGGACGCGCAACGTGGGCCGGCCTACAGCAGACGTGGCATTTGACCCTAACAATGGACAACACAATGCGTATCTTTATACCGGTGCGTTGTATTCGGGCCCTGGTCAGGGCCATAATTTCCTGGTAAAGCATGACCTTGAGGCTCACGTTGGCGACCCTTGCAACACTGAGAACGACATTGGGACAGTACCGATCGGACTGGCTGTTGATTCCGACAGCGGCTTAGTTTATACAACGACATCTGACTGGCAGATACGTGTATATAACTGCTCGCAGTCGCCATTTATTTGCACTCACTCAGAGAGTATAGGGGGAAGCTCAGCGGGTGCCGGGATTTGTGTGCCTACAAAGGATATTTCGTACAAACGGTCTCTGGCCCTCAGTAAAACTGATAATGTTAGCTCCGACGGTGACCTTTCACCAGGTGACTACGTCACATATACTATTAGCTACGGCAATCCAGTTACGAATCCTAACAACCTGAACTACATCGGTGACGTTAACGGTGTGGTAATTGTCGACTATCTACCATCTGAGACAGACTTTAGTTCAGCTTTGGGTGGTGGACTCTACGATTCTAATTTGCACACTGTTGCGTGGGAACTCGGTATGTTGTCTCCCGGAGATGCAGGAAAAGTTACGGTGACAGTTAAGGTAAATAAAAACGCTGAGCCGGGTAGGACGATCACTAACCGTTGTGAAGTAGAAAGCCAATCAGCCTACAGCACAGCCAAGGTTGATACACCCGTATATGCGTGGTGCAGTTGGAATCCCCGCCCGGCTGATGGTACTAAGAGTGTGGATGACTCACCTACGCTCACATGGTCTGGCGGAGATAGAGCCTCTCAGTACGATGTGTACTTCGGAGCTGACCAGGTTGTCGTGGCCGACACCAATACATCCGATGTGACGGGTATATATCGGGGCCGCCAGGATGCTAATAGCTATGAGCCGGAAACTCTCCAGTGGGGCCACACTTACTACTGGCGGATCGATGATTTAAATACCGATGGAAGTATTAGCATGGGCAGAGTGTGGAGCTTTACCGTAGCTGACTATCTGATTGTGGATGATTTTGAATCCTACACAGACGATTTAGGCAACAGGATATTCCAGACGTGGATGGACGGATTGGGCTATACCGAGCCGGCGCCAGGTTTTGGCGGCAACAGCACTGGCTCGACTGTGGGTTACACCGCAGCTCCTTTTACTGAGCGGACTCTCGTTCACGGAGGTACTCAGTCTATGCCGTTCAATTACAACAACATCACATTGCCTTTCTATTCTGAGACCCAACGTACGTTTGATGTCCCGCAGGATTGGATAAGAAAGGCTGTTAAAACATTGGCCTTGTGGTTCCATGGTGACTTGGGCAACTCTGCTGAGCAATTGTATATCGGTGTGCAGGATAGTGCTGGCGTGACTTTTGTGGTCAGCCATGCCAATCCGAGTGCAACGATGTTCAATACCTGGCAGCAGTGGAATATAGACCTAAAACAGTTCAGTAATGCCGGCATAGACCTGACGAACGTCAAGAAGATGTATATCGGTGTCGGCAACAGGGCCGGTCAACAACCTGGTGGCAGCGGTATGTTGTACTTTGATGATATTAGGCTGTATCGTTGAGATGAGATGACCCGGATGAAGATGATTGAAGTCAGAAGTCGAAAGACAGAAGTCAGAAGTCAGAAGACAGAAGTCAGAATTCTAATCTCTGTCATCTGTTCTCTGTTTTCTGTTCTCTGTTTTCTGTCCTCTGTTTTTTGTTATGCTGATGATTGGCCTCAATTTCGCGGCCCAAATCGCGATGGAAAATCTGCTGAGACCGGGCTGCTCAAGGAGTGGCCAAACGGTGGCCCCAAACTATTATGGGAGGTCTTCGGCCTGGGCATAGGCTTTTCATCGGTTGCTGTTGCCGACGGATTTGTCTATACCACCGGCATGCCTAACAGTGAGGGTTTCCTTTTCGCATACGACCTGGCTGGCAATTTGCAATGGAAGGAATCCTACGGCCCAGAGTGGCGAAGGTCCCATCGGGGCACCCGCACCACACCGACCGCTGATGATGGCCGCGTCTATGTGTTCAGCGGGATGGGCGTGATGGTTTGCTTCGACGCTAAGACGGGTAAAAAGATTTGGCAGGTGGATACCTTAAAGAAGTTTCAGGGAAAAAATATTACCTGGGGCATGAGCGGCTCGCCCCTGATCGATGGTCGTAAGCTTTACTGCACGCCCGGCGGCAAGAAGGGCATCATGGTCGCGCTGGACAAGATGACCGGTCAAACCATCTGGGCTACCACCGGCCTGGATGAGTCTTCTGCCTATTGCTCGGCCATTCTTATCGAGAGAGGCGGCAAGCGTATACTGGTGACCATGCTCCAAAAGTCGGTCATCTGCGTTTCTCCGGACGATGGTAAACTCATCTGGCGTTTTCCGTATGAAACACCCTACGATACTGCAATTAACACTGCTGTTTATAAAGATGGTTGTATTTTTGTAACCAGTGTGGTCGAGAACAGATTCACTACCGGTGGGCTCATGCTCAAACTGTCAGCGGATGGCACAGCCGTAACAAAGAAATGGACCAATCCAACTCTGGACTGTAATCATGGCGGCGTGGTTTTGGTCGACGGTTATCTCTATGGTTCCAACTTTAAGGGTATTCCGCGGGGCGATTGGGTCTGCCTCGATTGGGATACCGGCAAAGTTATGTATGAAGCTAAATGGAATGGAAACAAAGGCTCTATAATTTACGCCGATGGTATGTTGTACTGCTATGACGAAAACACCGGCGACGTAGCTCTGGTCAAGGCCTCTGCCGATGCTTTCGAAATAGTTAGTTCTTTTCGGGTTACCAAGGGCTCGGGCGAACACTGGGCCCACCCGGCTATATCCAATGGCCGGCTCTACATTCGCCACGGCGATGCCCTTATGGTTTATGACATTAAAAGTTATGAATAGATTTATATGCCAGGAGGTCTTATGAACAGGATTCTTAGTGTCACCATTGCGCTAATTACACTTTTTTCACTTTCTCAAAGCCAAGTCATATCTGGCGCTCACAAAAGGTCAGAGGTTCCTGTCAAGTATACATGGAAGCTGGAAGACCTTTATGCTTCAGAGGCGGCATGGGAAAAAGCCAAGGAAAAATGGGCTGCTCAGTTTGATAAAATCCTGCAATACAAAGGCAAATTGGCCAGCTCCGCATCTGACTTACTGGCTTGTTTAGAATTTGACAGCCAGATATCCAGGCAGTTCAATCGCTTACGTAGCTATGCAGCTATGAAGTCGGATGAGGACACACGCAACTCAAAGTGCTTGGCAATGAAGCAGGAAATGCAGCAACTTATTACCGACTATAGCTCCAAAGCATCATTTATTGAGCCGGAAATTGCCAAGATGGATAAAGCTCAAATTGATCGCTTTATCGCGGAAGAACCCGGCTTAAAAGTCTTCCAGATGTACTTGTATGACATACAACGCAGGAAGGCTCATAAACTGTCAGAAAAAGAGGAAAAAATACTGGCCGAGGCCAGCCTGATAGCCGATGGCCCCTCCTCAATATTCTTTGTCTTTAGCAATGCCGAACTACCTTTTCCCGAGATCGAATTGAGTGACGGCACCATTGCCAAGTTGAATCAGGCTGGCTATGCTCGCTATCGAGCTTTGCCGAATCGTAAAGACCGAGAAGCTGTGTTTAAATCATTCTGGGGTGCATTTGACAACTTTAAGAGGACCTTCGGCGTGCAGCTTTATGCCAATGTCAAAAAAGATATGTTTTATGCCCGTACTCGTAGCTACCGGTCTTCGCTGCAAAGCGCTCTGGATAAAGATAATATTCCGACAGAAGTCTATTTGGCTCTTCTTGAGAACGTAAATAAAAATCTTGATTCATTTCATCGTTACCTGAATCTGAAAAAACGGATGCTGGGCGTCGACACATTGAAATATTCCGATGTCTATGCGCCTGTGGTCAAAGATGTCGATTTGCAATATTCATTTGAAGAAGCAAAACAACTTGTACTCGATGCCGTAAGACCGTTAGGCGAGGCTTATATTCGCATTGTCAAGAAAGCCTTCGAGGATCGATGGATAGATGTTTATCCCACACCTGGTAAGCGCATGGGGGCCTACTCCAATGGCAGCGCTTATGATGTTCATCCTTACATCCTTTTGAATTTCAATGGCCAATATGATGATGTGAGCACATTGGCTCATGAATTAGGCCATACTATGCATAGTTATTATTCCAACAAAAACCAGCCGTATCCAACAGCCGATTATTCAACCTTTGTTGCAGAGGTCGCTTCCACTTTTAATGAAGCCTTGCTAATCAATAAAATGTTGATGGAAGTCAAAGACAGGGACAATCGGTTATCTTTATTGATGAATTATCTGGATGGAATCAAAGGAACGGTCTTCAGGCAGACTCAATTTGCCGAATTTGAGTTGCGTATGCATGAAATGGCTGAGCGTGGCCAGCCGCTAACAGGAGACGTGCTTAGCAAACTCTACGGCGATATCCTCAAGAAATACTATGGCCACGATAAGGGTGTTTGCCATATCGATGATTTGTATACGGTCGAATGGGCATACATTCCACACTTCTATTACAACTTTTACGTGTATCAGTACGCAACATCCTTTACTGCATCTACTGCTTTAGCTGAAAAGGTTTTAAGCAAAGAAAACCGAGCCGTTGAAAAATACATTGAATTCTTATCGTCGGGCGGGTCTGACTACCCCATTGAACTTCTGAAAAAAGCGGGTGTGGACATGACCAGCTCTGAGCCGTTCGACAAAACCATTGCGGTGCTCAATCGGACTATGGATGAAATTGAAGCAATTTTAGAAAATCAAGTGCTCTAATAAAGAACGTGAAATATCGAGCCTATCTTGACATAGAGACTACCGGATTGAATAGGTGCTATGCGGACTTGACGGTCATTGGCATTGCCCTCGAAAAAGGAAGGGACACCCACGTTGTACAGCTTGTCGAACACGATTTGAGTGGACGCAGTTTGCTTAAAGCTTTGGATGGCGTGGACGAGATTTATAGTTATAATGGCAGCCGTTTTGACCTGCCCTTTATTGTTGCCAAACTCGGGTTAGATTTGAAAAGCCGGTTCAAGCACACAGACCTTATGTATGATTGTTGGCGGAATAACTTAAAGGGCGGGCTAAAAGCAGTGGAGAAACAATTGAGCATAAATAGGCAACTGCAGGAGATAGATGGACGTATGGCTATAAAGCTATGGTATGAGTACGTTAATAACCACAATCAACAGGCCCTGCTAACATTGCTGGACTACAATCGAGAGGATGTTATTAATTTACGGTTCTTGAGGCAAAAACTAAGAGTCAAATAACGAAATTACTTTAAAAGCTGTGGACCCACTAATCACCATTGAAGCTCTCGGTGACAACTTTATTTATCTGTATCAATATAGCTCAAGTAGTGCGCTCGTGGTCGATCCCAGCGACAGTTCCTCAGTGTTACAAATTATAGAAAAACGCAAACTAAATCTTTCGATGATTCTTGTTACACATCATCACTGGGACCACACCGCTGGAGTTGCTAAACTGAAAAGCAAAACCGGTTGTCGGATCGTTGGCGGCGACAAACAGAGAATACTTGGAATAGACATTGTTGCCGATGATGGACAGATTCTGACGGTAGGTGATGCAAAGATGCAGGTTATCACTACGCCTGGTCATACCCGCACGTCAGTTTGTTATTATATGGAGCCGTCGAGCGACAACGGAAGAGGCATCCTGTGGACGGGCGATACGTTATTTGTCGGAGGCTGTGGCAGACTGCTGGAGTGCTCGCCGCAAGTGATGTGGAACTCGCTACAGAAATTAGTGTCACTACCAGAGGCGACACGCCTCTATTGCGGACATGATTATGCTATGGAAAACTACGAATTTGCTTTGAGCATCGAGCCGGATAATCAGGTTATTAAAAAGTGCTTGCAGCAGGTAAAACAGACGCAAAAGGCTGGCAAAGGCACGGTTCCATCAACCATATTGCAGGAAAAGATAACCAATCCCTTTTTACGAGCCGATACACCTGAGATTAAGAATGCGCTCAATATGCCACAAGCCAGCACGGTTGAGGTCTTTGGCCAATTGCGCCGACGCAAAGACGCTTTTTATTGATAGCCGA
>JBHIDV010000002.1:0-25948 GCA_046760285.1 Sedimentisphaerales bacterium | reverse complement strand
GACAAATAAGCCACTTTAGAAACCTTTGTAATGAACGTGTCCCGTTCCAATGCGGCCCAGGGACGTTTATTGACTCTGAGGTGATTATCGATTCACCAAAATCAGTGAAGATTGGTTCAAATTGCATTATTCGCAAGGGTGTGGTTCTAAGGCCAGAAAGTGGGGAAATTATAATAGGGGACAACTGTGTGATAAATCATTATTGTGTATTTCATGGAAGAGGAGGGATATATTTAGGTGATTGGACCATCGTCGCGCCACACTGTGGTTTTTACGCTCAAAATCACACCTATAAAAGTTTTGATATTCCTATTACAAAACAGCCAAACACAGGTAAAGGCATTTATCTGATGGGGGATAACTGGATAGGTGGGCACTCAGTGATATGTGATGATGTTACCATTGGCAAAGGAGCTGTTATAGGAGCAAATTCAACAGTAACAAAATCTATACCTATGGCTTCAATAGCTGTAGGTTCGCCGGCAAAAGTGATTAGAAAGAGATATTCGGGAGAATGGGACTTTCGCCAACGAGAAAGAGCTGCGTCTGAAGGTACACCTCAAGAGATAAGTGAGCACGTGAAAAAAAGAGGAATGCTCATTAAAGAATTGATAGATGCAGAAGAGACCATCTTGGATGTGGGATGTGGAGAAGGAATTATAACAGCTATGTTAGCGGAGAAAAATCAAAATGTGGTTGGATGCGATTATTCAACCGAAGCTCTCGACATTGCTAAAAAGCATCATCCTCATATTGAATTCATTTACTCAAATTCAACAAGTTTAGCCTTTGATGCTCAGTCTTTTGCAAAAGTAATACTTTCTGATGTTGCTGAACATTTAATGCCGGTCCAATTCATTAAAGCGCTGTTAGAGATAAATAGAGTATTGAAGCCGGCAGGGCAGGTTATATTAGCCACACCTATTACTGGAAAAGGAAAAAACACCTCAACTTATGCCCATATATATGAATATTCCGAGGATGAAATGCAGAAAATTCTCAGAGAGATATTTTGTAATGTTAAATTTATTAACAAGGAATTCGGGATTTTCGTTGCCCGGAAAAGGTTGTAATAGTGACCAACGCAAAAGATTCCCTTAGCCATAGAGCACCTGATACGGCTTATCAGTTTAGTGCAAAGGCGCAAAGAAGGATTCTGCTTGCAACTTCTGCGGCACCGGCTCAGTCTCCCTTTTCCACCAAGGAAAAAAGGCCGCCTATCGGTATCGGATTTCTGATTTCTGTGCTGCGTAACGCTGGTCATAAAGTATTGTTCATAGATAACTATTTACAGGGTTCCCGCGGAGTGGGGTCTCAGCCGAGTGACTTTCTTGAGACAGACTACCTTCAGGAAGAGAAAATAGATTATGTAGGTATTTATGCCAATACCATTTGTTTTCGTGATACGCTGCGGATGTTATATAAACTTCAGCAGCTAAGGCAAACGGGCCAGTGGGCCGGCAGGATAATTGTGGGGGGGCCTCATACCACTGTAGCGGCGCACACCATACCTGATTTTGTCGATTACGTAGTACAGGGGGAGGGTGAGCAGGCAATCTGCGATATCGTCGAGGACAAGGTCACCGATAGGATTGTCAGATATCCACGCATAAAGAATCTGGATGAGCTGCCTATGCCCGCCTGGGATTACTTTGTCAACCTGCCTTATGATTGGGGTAGCGATTTTTTCGGCGACAAACCTGTATTCACAATGAACACCAGCCGGGGCTGTCCATTTAGATGTACATTTTGCTCGGTAGGCTCGGTGTGGGGTAAGAGATATACGTGTTTCAGCGCAGAACGGATTGTATCTGATATTGAATATCTTATGGAGCATTATGGAGCAAAAGGAATATATTTTCGAGAGGATAACTTTACCCTGGATGAGCAGAGACTGAGGAAATTCTGCCATCTGCTCATAGAAAACCGAATCAAGGTATCCTGGGCTTGTGAATCAAGAGTTTCTAATCTCACCAGAGACCTTGTGGAGCTGATGTCTGGCGCTGGTGCAAAAGGATTTTATTTCGGCGTCGAAAGTGGTTCTCAAAGGATTCTGGATTTCTTACAGAAAGGCCTTACCGTCGAGCAAATTGAGAATGCCTTTAAGTGGTGCCACGAATTTAATGTGAGAACGGCTGCCAGTGTTATCGTGGGGGTCCCAGGTGAGACGGAGGCAGATTGTTATCAAACAAATGAATTACTAAAGAAAATCAATCCCACGGTGACATGGTTCAATGTATTTGTGGGCATACCGGATAGCAACTTATATCGCTTTGTATTAAATAACAAATTGTATCAATATATCGATGACCGAGGCCTGGTTTACCTACCAGAGCATAATAATAAAGTTAAACACTATTACGGTGGTAGCTGGAACGCATATATACCTGATACAGAACAGAACAAAGACTGGACTAACAAACCTAAAGTTAGCGTGTTAATTTGCGTTTATAATGGTGAAAAATTTATCGGTCAAGCGTTAGAAAGCATATACAGCCAGACATATCAAGATTTTGAGCTAATCATAGTTGATGATGCAAGCACAGATAATACACCTGATATACTGGTTAATATCAGAGATTCAAGAACGTTTATCTACAGAAATTCCCAAAACAAAGGCTTAACAAAATCCTTAAATATCGGTTTGAAGCTATGCAGAGGCCAATACATTGCCCGGATGGATGCAGACGATATTTCTGCCCCACAACGATTTGAAAAACAAGTAGAGTTTTTGGACGAAAATCCAAATTGCTTAGCGGTGGGCTGCTGGTGCAACTGGATTGATTCTGAGGGCAAAATCTATGGCAGTTGGGAGCCTCCCACAAGTTATGAGGGTATTAAAAAGAAACTGTTAGTTAATAATAGCCTTGCCCATGGTTCGGTGATGCTACGAAGAGCCTCTCTGCTGGAAATTGGAGGGTATAACGAAAAATACAGATATGCTCAAGACTATGATTTATGGTTGCGGTTATCCGAAGTCGGTCAGATACAGAACATACCAGAGCATTTATATAACTTGAGATCTTGGGATGGAGCTGCTTCTACCAGTCAAAACGAACAACAGGACAGATTCGCCCAGCAGGCACTACAGCAAGCCTGTAAACGAAGAGGTATTGCCTATATAACTATCGTGGCAGTAAATTTCAACACGCTTGATTTCATAAAGTTGTGCATTTCTAAAGTTTTTGAGCTTTCCGACTTACCATTTGAAATGATCGTGGTAGATAATGGTTCCACAGATCAGTCTCTGGAGTATCTAAAATCAGAGAAACGGATTAAATTGCTGCAACTTCCACAAAACGTTGGCCACGGCCCTGCTCTTGACTACGCTATGAAGTATGTAGCTACTAAATATGTTGTTGTGATGGACTCTGACGCACATCCGATACATAAAGAATGGCTAAGCAGGTTAATCAAGCCATTAAGCAGCGAAATTTTAGCATCAGGCATCCATCATCATCGTAATTATGTACATCCAGCTTGTATGGCGATGGAAACTGAAACCTTCTGGAAATACAATTTGACGTTTAAGCCGAACTGGCCACCGGATAACGACATAAAGAAACTGGGAGTGACGCACTGGGATGTCGGCGAGTATATCTCGATGGAAATATTACGGCGCGGAAAGAAACTACATTATTTCGAGCGATCTAATGAACCATCGGTCACCGTCATAGGCTCTGAATATGGCGGGATCGTCTATCATCACTTTTATGGCACCAGAGTGGTCACCCAGCCACATAGAGACAAGTTCGATAAGGTTACACGCGATGACATCATAAAAGCAAAAAACAGCCATTTCAGTGCAGAAAACAATTATCAATCAATAAAGCTATCTGTTGTTCTGACTACTTATAATAGACCTCAGCTTTTGGAAAAGACCCTCACTGGCTTTGCCAATCAGACTATTTCTAAAGAAGTTTTTGAAGTTATTGTTGTTGATGATGGTTCTGAGCCGTCTGTAAAGGGGGTTGTCGAGAAGTTCTCCAGCCGGATAAATACCGTATATCTTTATCAGCAAAACAGTGGACTTGCTGCTGCACGCAACCATGGCATCAAACAGGCCAAAGGGCGAATCGTACTCTTTAGCGACGATGATGATGTGCCGGGTCCTGAATTGATAGCTGAGCATCTGCGCAGCCATCAGGAAAACCCTGATGAGCGAATAGCCGTCCTGGGGCATCTGGACTGGCATAAGGACTTGGAGATAACGCCATTGATGCAGTATGTCACCCACGTGGGAGGAGAATACTTCGGATACGACCGGCTGCAGGATGGCCAGTTTTATGATGTGTGGAAATGGTGGGGAGGCTTGGTTTCAGCAAAGCTGTCACTGCTGAGAAGCGTTGAAGGCCCCTTCGACAGCCGACTGCGTTTCGGATATGAGGATACTGAACTGGCCTGTCGTTTGCTCGACAGCGGTGTTAAAGTCTTGTATAACGCCAGAGCAAAGAGTTTCATTCTAAGAGCAGTTGATTTTGAAGGCTTTTGCCAGAGACGCTATAGGCAAGGCCAGGCTTTATATCATGTGGCATCTGCCCATCCAGAAATAATCATTCCTCGATATAAATTACAAAATGCAAATGAACTGTATTACAGCAAATATGCAGCCTTTCTTGACGAATGGACGAGTAAGGTAATTAGATTCGAACAGTTGCTCAATAGCGAATCTCACCTGCAACGTCCTGACATTCATAAGTACCTGAAGTCGCTTTATGTCGTTTACCACGAGTGTTTTGTTGGTTATTGGCTCAAAGGCTACGTAGAGCAGATGCAGACGGCCGATGCTGTGACTAAATTGCCGAATTTCGATTGCCGATTGCCGATTGAAAATCGCAAATCGCAAATCGCAAATCGCAAATCAGGGGCTTTGAGAATCACTTTTATAAGCACCAATACGCCGGGGTTTGACATAGGCAGCTCCAATTTGAGAATCTACTATATATTAAAAATTCTGGTGAACAAGGGACATAAAATTGACTACTTATATTTCAGCCGATATGACCATGACAGCAGGTACAAAGCCGCGTTCGATAGCGCGGTCAATTTTATTCAAGCTCAGCCAACCGTAAGCGATTTCAATGACTATTTACGTTTCCATAAAGTAGAAGAATTAGATTATGTATGGATAACGAATCTGTGGTCAGTCGATTATTTGGACCTTGCGGCTCAGCTTACACGATGGCTCAAATACCACCATCCGCAAACAAAAGTTATTATCGATACTATGGATTTCCACTATAAAAAACTTATGAGGAAATTCGATGTATCGCAGGATAATCGAGACCTACTAAAGGCTGAGCAATTTCTGGAGGTAGAAAGGCAGCTTTATCCTTTGGCTGATAAGGTGGTCACAGTTACCGAAATCGAGAGACGCGATATCCTTGAGAGTATCGCAAATATAAGCGAGGTGAGCATAATTCCCAATATCCACAGGCCCTTGCCGCAGACGCCGCCTTTGCAGCAAAGAAAACATATCTGTTTTATAGGCGGTTTTCATGTCAGCCATAATGTTGATGCTGTTAAGTGGTTTTTGAAAGAGGTTTTTCCGATTATTGTAGAGAAGGCTCCGGCAGTTGAGTTCCATATCTTAGGCTTCGGCAACGAGAAGTTCAAAAATGGACTTGAAGTGTCGGCAAATATAAAGGTGATAGGCTATGTGGAAGATGCTGAATCGGCGGTAGCCAATTACAGAGTCTTTGTTTGCCCCATGACTTATGGCGCAGGCATGAAGGGTAAACTCGGCACCGCAGCCGCATCCGGAACCCCTATCGTTACTACCACCGTTGGGGCTGAAGGATTTGATTTTGTTGATGGTCGGAGCTGCTTTATTGCAGATGAAGCCGGCGACTTTGCCCAGAAGTGTTTGTGGTTACTGAGTGAAGATTCTTTGTGGAACCAGTTCAGCATAAAAGCAAAAGAAGAGATTGCTGAAAAATTCAGCATTAAAGCAGTAAGTCAGAAGATAGATGCTCTTTTGTCCCGCACCAATTGCCCCGCGCGGTGCGGAAACCATCTCTGTGATAGGCGGAACTCGCATAGCAGAGCAATTGGTGCGGGATAAATATTTAAGCAGAGGCGTTTTTAGACGATAATAAGTTTGTAATACTGCGCCGGGTGGCAGCCTCAATCCGCCAAAGGCGGATTGGGGATGGGGCTAGCCGGTGGGCATAGAAAGCTTAAAGCGAGGCGAAAATGTCGAGTTTGCGTCTTCCAGGTCTTTTAACAGGAATAGATACAACTACGCTGATCGCTCAAATGATGGCTATCGAAAGACGTACACTCAATATGTACGAGCAACGTAAAAGCCTTTGGGAGGAAAGAAAAGATGCCTTAAGTACCTTGGAGACCAAGCTGGCGACCTTGAGAAGCACGCTTCGCGCTCTTTCTGATGCCCATGAACTTCGTGCTTTTACCACCGCCTCCAGCGATAGCGATATATTGACCGCTGAGGCGTCCTATAACGCTTTTGAAGGTAATCACTCCATTGTAATCAACCAGTTAGCCACTGCCGAGCGATGGGTGCACACCAATGGCAAAGAGTACCCCGAGGATTATGTGGGCGCCGGCACTTTCATTTATTCCTACAATCACAAAGAAACAGTAATAACTACCACTGCTACTACAACGCTGGAGGACCTGGTCGGCTTAATCAATAACGATGCGAACAATCCCGGCGTCACCGCGAACCTGCTGTACTATAACGATGCTTATCATCTGGTGCTAAGTGGCAATGATGCTGGCACCGATTATAAAATCTCTATCAATGCAAGTAATACTGAGGTGTGGCAGTCACAATCTTCCTTTACGGTTGGTAGCGATAACGCCACATTGGGTTCCAAGATTATTGACCTTGACCAATTCAGCGGAACACTTGCTGGCGGTGAAAAGATTACCATAAGTGGCCTGGACCACAATGGCAATGCTGTAAGTGGCCAGCTTGCCATCACCAGCAATACCAAACTAACTCATCTTATCTCAGAAATTAACGATGCATTTGACGGTCGGGCTGTTGCAACCTTGGTAAATGGTGAAATACGCCTTACAGACCATACCAGCGGCACAAGTCAAATGCAAATTACCTTGAGTTATGACCCTGGCTCAGGCTCGACAACTTTGAATATCCCAACTATAAGTCAATCCACACAAGGCGGAAGCACAACAGCAGACCTTACAGATTTTGCTGAAGCGGATTTCACTGAAACCCAATCGGCTCAGAGCTCGAAGTTAAAAGTAGACGGCTACCCATCAACCTCAGCAGTTTCAGAAGTGCAAAAGCTCACTACAACAACAGGAGCAACCGCTGGTACGTTTACCTTAACTTACGATGGATATACCACGGCAGCTATCGCCTATAATGCTACCACTGCCCAGATTCAAGCCGCACTTGAAGCATTGCCAAATGTCTCTGCAGGTGACATAACCGTATCCGGAGATAACCTAACCGTAAACGGAGGCCAAACAACATTTACATTCAGTGATACCCTGGACGATGTCAGCCTTATTTCTATTAATCCTGCTAACCTGACACCTTCGGACAACTCAAATTATGTAATGACTGAAGAGACAAAAGGCAGTGATGGTTGGATCAGTAGAAGCTCAAATACAATAGATAATGTCATTAGCGGTGTAACGCTGCATTTGCACGATACGACTGACGCCAATGGAGAAGAATTAACCCTGACCAGAGATATCGAATCGGTCAAAGAAAAACTAAATTCTATGATTGAAGCCTACAATGCTGCCATTGTTTATATCCAGGAAAAGACCGGCTACAACGATGTTCTAAAAACGGCTGGCGTGTTAATGGGTGATTATATCGTTTCCACCATCAATTCGCAGCTTTACACGCCGCTCATTGCCCAGACCAGTGGATTTGTCCAAGACATCGACACGCATCTGATGCCAGGCCATATCGGCCTGGAACTGGATAGAGACGGGGTATTGAGTCTGGACACAAATATCTTTGACCAGGCCATAGCCGAGGATTATATGGGCGTCCTTGCCATAATCGGGGCAGACAAGACCGGCAGCAGCGACAGTAATACCATTGAATTTTACGGCGCCAGCAGTGATTACACCACTGCAGGCACTTACGATGTCCAGGTGGTGGTAAGTGGCGCCAGCATCACCAGCGCCAAAATCAAACTTTCCACCGAGTCCACATATCGCGATGCAACCTATAGCGGCAATATTGTCACCGGAGACAGCTCTTTCGATGACAACGGTGACCCGGTATACCCAGAGAACAGCCTTCAGCTTAGCGTCGACTTAAGTCAAGATGGCACTTTCACCGCTACGGTCAGGGTTAAGCAGGGCTTTGCCGGTGCCATTGAAGACGCCCTAAATAAAATGCTCCAGGTAACGACCGGCTCACTGCAAATTGACCAAGACTATGTCGCCGATACGATAGCGGACCTTCAGGAAAGAATCGAACTTGAAGAGTACCGCCTTACTCGAAGAGAATCCAGGTTAGTGGACCGTTTTGCCCGCTTGGAGAGGACCTTAGCATTATTGCAGAACCAGATGGTAGCTTTGGGGTAAACCACTACATAGTTTAGCCCCCGCCCGGGGGGGGGGGGCCGCCGGCACGGCGACGTTTAGCGTCTTCTTCTTTGCCTGAGCCGATAAATCAGAGCCAGCACCTCCGCTACTGCCACGTATAGGGTTTCTGGAATAGGACTGCCGGGCTCCACCGTGGAATATATGGTTCTTGCTAACTGGGGCCTTCTGATGATGGGTACGCCGTACGCCCGCCCAATGGTGGTGATCTTTTCTGCCAAGTAATCTGCTCCTTTTGCCAGAAGCACAGGTGCTGCCATGGTCTTGGCTTCATAACGTAGTGCCACCGCCACATGTGTGGGGTTGACCAGAATCACGTCGGCCTTGGGCACTTCCTGCAAAAAGCGTTTCATGGATGTTTGCAACTGAATCCTGCGAATCCGAGATTTTAGTTCCGGCAAACCCTCGGTGTCCTTACGCTCCTGTTTTACCTCCTGACGCGTCATCTTCAGTTCCTGAAGGTATTTCCATTTCTGGTAAAAGGCATCAGCAAGTCCCACAATCATAAGCGCGATGCCCACCCGTACGCATAACCCAAATATAATCCCGGCGATAGCTGTGATTATCTGCGCCGTGCCGGCCCACCGAAGTGTGGCCAATGTATCAAGCTTACTCTGCAGATACAGCCAGACAATGATGGAGACAAAAACCAGCTTTGCTATGGATGCAACCAGGTGTACCAAGGAGCGGGCATTTACCAGCCTGTGCATGCCCGATACCGGGTTTATCGCACTGAATTTCAATTGGATAGCTGCCGGGGCAAAATTAAAACCACTGATGGCAGCTGAAGCCAGAATAGAGGTCGCAAAAAGCGCCACCAGAATAGGACTAATAATGAGTATTGAATCGACAACTTTTGCGTTGATAAACTGGATAAACGCATCGCTGTCGGAGAAGATATCAATGGGGCCTGCTCCGCCACAGGTGGACTTTATTTTTACGATGAACCATTGCAGCAGGCTTGGTGCCGAATAAGCTACCATTAAGACCAGCACGCAAAGCGTTGCTGCTGACGCCAGCTCCTGGCTCTGCGGGACTTGGCCTTTCTGCTTGGCTTTTTGTAACCTTCGTGGTGTCGGCTGTTCTGTCTTTTCAGCAACCGGCTGCTCTGGCATGCCCTGTCCTTATCAAAAAATGGTAACTGGAATAAGTGAAGTAAAGTTTGGAGTGCCTAAAGTGCCCAAAATGTTTGCGATTCTCGTTTAAGGTTATGGATGCTCGTATCGACGCTCGTCCCTTTGGCTTCGCTCAGGGCAGGCATAGAAGCTCGAAGCTTTTCGAGTATCCATTCCCTAGTTTCCAGCTTCGATACGAGCTTCGACACCAACAAACGAGGCTCCACAACAAAAGCAAACTTTAGCTCACTTTAGGTATTTTAGTTCACTTTAGGCACTTTCTTTATAACCAATTACCGATTACCACTCACAAAGGCAACAACTTGCCCATCCAGTCAGCGAATTCAGCTATAAATCCGGAAATTAGGGGCAAAAACAGCGCTGCCATTAACAATCCCAGCCCTACACGTAACGGCAAACTGATAAACAGAATATTCATTTCCGGAACCACGCGTGCCAACACCGCTAACACCACCACCAATATCAAAAATGCTGCCAACATCGGTGCCGCTAATCTTAAGCCGGCTAAGAACATTGCTGAGCCGGCTGTAACTACTCCACCGGCCAAAACCGATATCGTGGGGACACTTCCAGCGGGAAAGGCCTCGTAACTTCTCGAAATAACCAATAAGAACAAATGGTGACCGTTGGCGCTTAGAAACAGAATTATAAATATCATCTCCAGCAGGCTACCCAGTGGTTGAGTTCTTTCACCGGTCAAAGGGTCAAGGACGTGCGCCATAACTAAACCCATTTGCCTTTCAATAATCCGCCCAGCAAGTTTAACCACTGAAAACATACTACTTGCGACTAATCCCAGTGCCAATCCGTAGGTAGCTTCATTAGCAATCAGTAATATCGCCCCACACCAATTGTAGTCGTAGCGATGTTCCCAGCCTTGTCCAGGACCGGCTCTTTCTCCGGGGGACAATTGGTGCGGGGTTATAATCGAGAAGAAAATCGCCATTAGCACGGTCACCGCTACCTTGACTCTAACGGGAATGGTTTTCCAGCCAAAAACAGGAAGTAGCAAAAAAAACGCTGAAATCCTGGTCAGCACCATCGCAAACGTGAGCAGTTTTGCGGGCATCGATTCCTCTTTTTTGACACGAAGAGACTAAGAAAAGTAAAGTGTATAAAGTAAGGATATCAGAAGACCAGGAAATCAGGGTGCAGGATATCAGAGGATCAGGTTATCAGGGAAAAAGTAAACTGATGTCCTGATAACCTGATGTCCACTACCTGGTAGCCTGATAACCTGATAGCCCGAATCTTTAGCTCACTTCTTTTTTCTTTGTGACTTCGTGTCTTTGTGGCTCCATAAATCAGTGTCCGATATTCTGGATATGGCCAAAGATTTCGTGAGCAAATCTAAGCGCAATCTGGAGCATCCAGCCGCCAAAGAGTAATATGACGGCACCTACAGCCAAAAGCTTGGGGACTATCGTTAGGGTCATATCGCGTATGGAAGTGACCGCCTGCAGCAGTGTTACCGTTAGACCTACCACTATGCAGGTTATCAGAATCGGGGCAGCTAAAAGCAAAGCCGTCTCCAGAGTGTGTCGGCCCAAATAAAGAGCGAAACTACTATCCATAATTCGTCTTCCGTCGCTCGTCGCTCGGGCCATGGGTCACGGGCGACGAGTCACGAGGTTATTTAAAACCCAAGCTAAGACTCTTGGCCAACAGTCCCCATCCGTCAACCAGGATGAATAATATCAGCTTGAAAGGTAGCGAAATCATCACCGGGGGCAGCATTATCATGCCCGCACTAATCAGAACACTGGCAATAACCATATCCACTAACAAGAAAGGTATAAACAACAGACAGCCTATCTCGAAGGCCGTGCGAAATTCACTGATAATGAAAGCTGGAATTACGATATGCAGGTCGATGTCCATAGCCTTGGCGGGAGGTTCTATCTTAGCCATTTGCACAAAAAGAGCCAGGTCAGCTTTTCGGCTCTGGCGGAGCATAAATTCCTTGATACAATCGCCAGCCAAGACTGCTGCGGTGGCAAAATTAATCTTGTCCGCAAGATAAGGCTGGATGGACACTTCGTTTATCTTGGAATATGTAGGAGCCATCGTATATAGCGTCAGAAATAATGCCAGACCTATAATAGCGATGGTGGGCGGTATGGTCTGTGTAGTCAAAGCCCGCCGAACGAAAGCTAAGACAATGACTATTCGCGTAAAAGAGGTCATCATTACCAAAAGGCTGGGCAAAATCGCCAAGCCAGCGAAGATGATTACCAGTTTTACTGGCGTGGACCAATCTTTGTCTTTTGCATCTTTGGTGGTGGCCTTATCTATAACGGTCATTAAATCGCTAAGGCTTGGTATTCGATTCTCGACTCTCGATTCTTGATTCTCGATATTCAATTGATTCCCGCGAAGCGAGGACCCTTGACGAGCATCCAGCAACGGGTATCGAGCATCGATTTTTGCCTGCCCGAAGGATAAACTACCCAGCGTTAAAATCACGAAGACCATAAACAGAGGACAGAAGACAGAAGACGGAAGTTCTATCGTCCGTCCTCTGTCGTCCGAGATATGTCCTCTGCCTTCCGACCCAGCCATTCATATTCTCGCATCATTTTCTGGGGTTCCCATCTTGCAATCAGTCGCAAAATGGGAGCCATCTACTTCTTGTGCTGAAAGTTCAGCTACGGTATCAGTCACGTCCGCTAACGTAGTAATGTTTTCATTTGTGCTGCCTACAAGAAGCCGCCGGCCCCCCGTGGAGCAGGGACCCAGTTGATTACCTATTTCGATCAGATGCACTGCTTTTCTTGGCCCGAGGTGGACCGTTTCCAAGATGCGAATTTGCTTGCCGGGTAAGTTGGTAATCCTTGGCAGAAGCTTCCGGCAGGTATAAATCGCCGCTACGCCCAGAACGATGACCAGCAGAACCGCAAGCATCGTCTTAAAGAAAAGCTCGTTCTCGATACTTGATTCCTGGAATTTCGAATTTGAAATTTGAAATTTCAAATTATCGAGCATCGAGCATCGAGCAGATTGAGTTGAGAGTGTAACAAGCCCACCGCTGACTAACGCAACCGTTACGAGAAACACAACGATTTTTTTCTTATATCGCGTCACGTTTTAATACCTGGAATTTCAAATTATCGAGTCACTAAGTCTGGTGTGCAAATAGCGTGCCGAGACGCCAAGATGGGCATTAACACCCCGCACTAATTGAACCTGGTCTCTGTTTTGGCGCTAATTTTGGGGATTTGCCCTTGCGCCGAAGGTCAATTAGTGCGGGGCTAACAGTGATTTTTGCGTGAGATTAGCTGAACACTTTGGCAAACCGTCCAAAAACTTGACAAGCACGCAATCAATCAGTTGCCCTCAGGACAGCGATTAGAATCTGTCCGCCATAGGTGGTTCTGGAAATAGGGCTATCCTTTTCTACCCAATCTCCTCCGGGTCCTGCCCCCCACCAATAGATACGCCAGGGTTGCCGCCCCTGCTTTCGCAGGGGCAACCCCCGCTTGTGCGGGGGTGACGTCATTCCTGCGAAAGCAGGAATTGTCCCCGCAGAAGCGGGGACGGGGTCCCATGCTGGCCCAGATGGCTCGGCCTCTGGCGAACCCGCTGGCCCGCCTAAGGCGGATTGTAGGAAATCCGCCACTGCTTGGGCTCTGCGGGCTGATAGTAGCCACTGCTGTTTTTCTCCTGTCTGCTCGTCAGCCAGACCAAGCACATAAAGACTCCCCGCTCCACGGCAGGCCTGTAAGTTCAGACAAAATTCGGTTAAGATTCTCTTTGCTGATTTATCTAAACTTGCCTCGCCCGGTGAAAACCGAATATTGGTTACTGAAAAACTGGTTTTTTGGGCGACTATTTGAGAAGGCATAGTTGTCATTGACCGGCTGATTTTTTTAAAAATCCGTCGAAGTTCTTCTTGTTTTGCATCTATAGTTCTGACCTGCAATAACTTGTCAGGCGCAGATATAAAATATTTGATTTTAACGCTGCCGAAATCAGGACGTGGCTTTCTGCCATAAAGTATTCCCAGTCCAAGTCCTCTAATTGATTGGACAAAGGAACCTCGGCCCATGTAAAATAGTTCCGGGTCCTGCACGCTCGCCAGGCTCAGCAGCATTACAAAGAAGGTCAAAAGCAGCGTCACCATATCTGAATATGTAACGATGTATCCTGGGACTTTAGGAGGACCTTCCGGCTTTCCAGGCCGTAATTTTGAATTTTGAATTTTGAATTTCGGATTTTTAATGGTAAATGCTCCGTTCCAATAAAACAATCTCAAGCATTCTCGATTCTTGCTGGCCTCTGCGGTCTGGATCGAGGGTGCTCGCTGCTGAGATGCTGAACCGATTTTTACCGACGCCCTGTTTTTTTACCAGATATTCCACCACCGCCCAGGCTCTCTGCAGACCAATTCCTGCCGGAACAGACGACAGAGGACGGACGACAGACGGGCTGTCTTCTGTCTTCTGTCTTCTGTCTTCTGGTTGGCCATTTTCACTAATGACTACTCGGCTGGTTATCTGTTTTAAGAATGATGCTATGGTGGCCAGAGCCTCACGACCCTGAAGAGAAATAGCAGTCCCCTTACCCCAAAAAATCTTCTCCGATGAGATTAAAAATACCTTTCGGTTACGGAAATCCACCGGTTCAGTTTCGGCTTTTAGGCGATCCTGCTTTCCTGCTTCTAAAGTGGGTTTCTCACTGCCGCAACTTATGTCAGCAGTAGGCATTATTTGGCTCATAGTAGAAAGTGCATCTTCTGCCTGTCGAGATACTTGACTGATCGAAGGAAAATCAGCCAGGGTTGTCTTTAATCTTTGAAAAATTTGTTCATCAAAGGAGGAAAAACTCAACAGCAGCACGAAGAACGTCAACAGCAGTGTCATACAGTCGCTGAAAGTTACCATCCATTCCGGTGCACCTGGAGATTCAACGGGTTCTGATTGTTTTTTTGTGCGAAGCATTGTAGTTGTCCCCGATTTAATCGGGGATAGAGATTAGTTCATTGAACCAATTCAGTAATTGACCATTATACAGTGGCCTTTACTTCTTCTCGTCTGCCCGCCGAGATAAATGCCTGCATTTTTTCCCGAACCACGGTTGGATTTTCGCCACGTGCAATAGCACAAATACCCTCTACGGTCATCTCCATGGTGGTGGTTTCTGCTTTAGAATAGATTCCTAATTTGCCTGCTAACGGCAGAAAAATTAAATTGGCAGCCAATGCCCCATAAAAAGTGGTAAGTAGAGCTACCGCCATTCCACTGCCTATTGATTCGGGGGAATCCAGGGACCTTAACATCTGAATCAGGCCAATAAGTGTCCCTATCATCCCAAAAGCAGGAGCTGCTGCACCCATAAACTCCAGGACCTTTTTACCTCTGGCATGACGGTCTTGGAGGTTCTGGATCTCCAGAGACAAAAGTTCCCGAATATCTTCGGCGTCTTGTCCATCCACAAGCATCTGCAAACCTTTGCCTAAAAACAAATCATTTGCATTGCGAATCTCCTGTTCCAAAGCCAATGCCCCATCGCGCCTGTTGATAGCAGAGTAATTAACCATTTTTTGAATCAACTCCGACTGCGATGGAATTTTGGCCACAATCGTTTTCTTAATTACGGAGAATATTCCTATAAACTGGGGCAGTGAAAAATGTATAAGCGTCGCGCACAGCATCCCTCCTATGGTGATTGCCATCGAGGGAAGGTGAATAAATATGTGCCAGCCACCGCCGGTGACAATGGCACTGGTGATGACTATAAAGCCAAGAACCACTCCTATTATCGTGGCCACATCCATAAGCTATTTTTCTTCTGTTATCTGTTTCAACTTGCCGCACAGAAACGCTGCCAGTTGCGGCTCAGAAGTGACTAACTCAGCTAACAAATTTGCCTTGGTTCTTTCACTCATGTAGTGCAGAATCTTGATCGCATCATCCAGGTTGCTATTTGTACGGCCAGGGCCTGCACTTTGGGCCTGGCTTTTACACATACTGACTAATATTTTGCTGGCACTGGCGGCATCCATCTTGTCATAAGCAGCTGCTATTTTTACTAAGTTGACCTTTTCAGCTTGGGCAATCTCAACCCTGCTTTGGGCCAGCTTATCTCGCTCGCTTTTGAGACTGGCAACGATGGAAGCCAGTTCGATTCGTAGATTATTGAGGTTTTCGATGTCCTTTTTTAACGTTTCTTGCGCTATTTGCAGCCGCTGCTGGCGCGTCTGGAGGCTTCGCAGCTTGTTGTTATATTCTTTGCTCTTTTGCTGGACCTCATAGACCAGATTCTTGAGCTGTTTTTCGGTCATAGTTTCTTTCGAGGCGGCATCGCTAGCGCCAGCTATAGTCGCTGTACCAACTTCTGGCTGTGGCAGCTTCAGCTCAGCTTTCTGGTGGGCAAGTGCTGGTTGATTCGGCTCAGCGTGTTGTCCCGGTGAAGGCAGAGGTGGTTTTGTCAGCCGTGCAAAGACAAATGCACCTGCAAAGCTGGTCAGACCAGTTGCTGTTATCATTATTATTAGCTTCTTACTCACTGTTATTCTCCTGAAAAATAGTTGATTAGTGAATTAGCGGAGCCACGGCAGCGGTTGCGCGACTCGTTTCGGTTGCGTTAGACGTCCCACGTGACGAGCAGCGCAACCGCAACCACTAATTCACCAATTCACTAACTTTGTTTCGGGCAAATGACACCGTAGCGGCTTCGTCCAATTCTTTTTGCTCGAGTTTTTCTTGTTCGGTGATAAATCGTTTTTTAGCCTCGGCTCGCAGACTTTGCAAACCTTCTTTAAACTGCCTGGCCTTTACAACCTCAGCAATTTTTTTCCTTTGTTCTGATTCGAGTTTACTTATTTGGTCTTTGAGCATTTTAATCTGCTCGCGACTTTCCGCAGAATATTTCAAAAAAAACTCTTGCTGGCCTAATCGCTTCCGAGGCAAATTCTGCGCTATAGTCAATGCAATGTTGTGCAGAATCCTGCGTTGTGTAAGTAGTTGTCCTTGTGTTTGAGCCAATTTTTCTGTTATTTCCAATAATTCTGCTCTGATTTTCTGTTCCTGCTTGGCCTTGATGTCAAGAACATGCTGCAGCCGCCACACAAATCGTTTCATTTTAGTTAACCCTGCCATCACTATGGCGGGGTAGACCCTGCGACGTGGTCGCAGGGTTAATCCCCGCACAACGTGCGGGTAATAATTCATCCCACGAGCGGGTAATAGCAGTCAGTTGGGCAACGGTTTGCTCGAAAGTTGTTCTTTGACGAGTGGGTTGGACAAGAAAGTCATTTATCTTATCAATCAAAGTAATCGCACCATCAATACGCCGATTACTGCCTGGCGAAAACGCGCCAATGTTTATTAAATCTTCAGCGTCGGTATAAGTGGCATATATTTCCTTGAGCTTGATGGCAGCAGCTTTGTGCTGTTGACTGACCACTGCAGGCATCAATCGGCTGACACTTTGCAAGATATCCACCGCAGGATAATGCCCTCTGTCAGCCAGCTTTCTCGACAGCACTATGTGCCCATCTAACAAGCTCTTGGCGCTGTCCGCCACCGGGTCAGCTAAATCATCATTCTCCACCAGGACCGTCAGAATTCCGGTGATACTGCCATTTTCGGCGCATCCCAGACGTTCAATGAGCCTGGGCATCAGTGAAAAAACGCTCGGCGGGTAGCCCTTTGTAGCTGGTGGTTCACCCGCAGCCAGCCCTATTTCACGCTGAGCCTGAGCGAAACGAGTGAGTGAATCCATCATAAACAAAACATTCTTAGCTTTGTCCCTGAAGTATTCCGCAATGGTAACCGCTACAAAAGCTGCCTTTACTCGCTGGACGGCAGGCGAATCCGACGTAGCGACCACCACTACACTGCGACGAAGACCCTCTGGTCCCAGGTCTTCTTCGAGAAATTCGCGGACCTCTCGGCCGCGCTCTCCTATCAATGCCACCACATTAACAGTGGCCTCACTGGAATTGGCAATATCGCCAAGAAGCACGCTTTTTCCTACGCCACTGCCCGAGAAAATGCCTACTCGCTGACCGCGACCTATCGTTAATACCCCGTCTATCGACCTGATTCCTAAAACTAAAGGTTCGGTGATTTTTTCTCGGCTCAACGGTGGTGGACCGCTTACATCTAAGGCCTTCATATCTTTCCCTGCTAAAGGCCCTTTATTATCAATAGGCTCTGCCAATCCGTTTAGTACTCTACCTAAGACAGCCTCACTTAAAGTAATATAGCGCGGCGTAGTCCGGGCAGTTACCGTATCACCCGGCGATATGCCCTCTATATGTTCTAATGGTAGCAAAATAAGCACGTCCCGAGCGCAGCCGAGGGAATGGTCGTTACGGAAGCCTACCACCTCAGCTAAGACCCGTCGGCCGTCACGAATATGGATTCCGCAAAGCTCGCCTAAGCCCACCATCGGACCAGCAGACTCGACAGTCGAGCCCGACACTCGTACTACGTAGCCCTGGCTGTCCAACAGATTCACCGTCTCTAAAGCCGAGTGAAATTTATCGAAGTCAATGCTGGATTCTGGATTCTGGATTCTGGATTCTGGATTCTGGATGCTGTAGCTCGAACCAGTATCCAGTATCGAGTATCCAGTATCTTTTTTTAGAGGTTCATTCATAAACTACTCTACTTTCGTAAGAGCTTCACTAATTCGTTCCAAGTGTTGCTCAATGAATGATTTGATTATTCCCTTCGGTGTCTCCAGCAAGCACTCTGCCCGTCCAATACTTGGGTCTGCGATAAACTTTATCCCGGCAAAGGCGCTACCAGGGTCATTCTGCTGCAGTTTTTGGCACGCAGAAAGGTCCTGTGGGTTGAGGTGCACCAGCACCTGTTGACGAGTAGGAGCATTTTTAAGGGCTTCTTTGACAATCGATTCGATTTGGTAATCTGACTTTTGCACTTTTTGCATCAATACCTTCCTGGCTATTTCTACCGAAAGTTTGGCAATTTCCTCTTTGTGCTTGGTCAGAACCTGCTCATAAAAGCGATTGAGTTCACCGACCAGGCCATTGAGTGTCTGACAAAGCTGTGACACGGACTGGCGCTGACTTAAGACGGACTGACACTGACGTCCGTGTTCGTCCGTATTTCCTCCGTGTTCGTCCGTGTCAAGGATTTTTGCCGACTTTACCGGCTGGGTAAGGTTGATTGTAAGTGGCTCAGCCATTTCGTTATTCTTCTATAAATGTAAGTTCGCCTTTGCTATTCATCTCGCGCAAAACGTCGATTATCTTTTCTCTGGCTTGGTTAACATCATCCTTTTTTGGAGCTGACATAAGTGATGTTTCTTCATCCACCATTGCCGCGGCTCTCTCAGAGATATTGGACTTTATTTTCTGGATAACCGTTTCGTCAGCCTGGTGCAGTGCTAACGCCAAAGTCCGTTCATCAATACCCCGCAGGGCTTCTTGCAATGACCTGTCTGCCACCTGTGGGATATCTTCCCAGACTATCATCAAGTTTGTCACCTGCTTTCCCACTTGGTTGTCTTTTTCCTGTATTGCTCCCAGTAGTCCGTCCCTGAGTTCTTTGCCTAAGTTTCGCAGAATTACAGCTACTTTCCGTAAAGACTGCTCCGGACGAGCCTGCTGGCTGGTACCTGTCCGACCGGCGGTAATAGCCTCGAGACGTTTGCCAATCGTCTCTGCTATTCTGGTCTTTGCTTCCGCAGTGACGGTCTCAATGTTGGTCATTCTACTGATAGCACTAAGCCGCATACCCTCACCCAAAAGGCCAAGAATCTCTGAGCTAATTTTTGCAGGCAGCTCTGTCAGAACCACTGCCACTGCCTGGGGATGTTCGTTCTGAAGAACCGAGGTCAAGGTTTGCACATCCACCGAACGAATAGGCATAAAAGGGTCACGCTGCCGCAGCAAATCCTGTATTTGCGTCTGAATTTGTGCTGCTTTTTCGTCACCAACCGTGCTTTTTAGCATTTCCTTCAGGAAGCTTTTAAGGTGAAATATGGGGCCGTTTTGCAGGCTATGGTAGAACTGCCGGGCAATTTCTGCACTCTGCTTGCTGCTGCGCAAACCCGCCGCGTCCAGATAGGTCAATTCCACCGCCAAGTCCTGAACCACGTTTGGGTCAAGACCTTTGACTAATTCATTAGCAGTTGCCATATCGAGGCTCATTAACAGCATGGCGGCTTTTTGTTTACCCGTTAATGCCATTATTTACTATTCCCTTTTCTTTGGCCGCAAAGAGACACGAGCTGCGCAAACGTTCAACGTTTGACGGTTGCGCTGCTTGTTTTGTGCCTTTTCGTGGCTAATATCATTCCTTTTCTTCGATCCAACTGGAGAACAATTGTCTGGCCTGCTCGGGATTGTTCTGCAGGGCATGGGCTATTTGTTTACGCAACACTAACGGCTCAGCGGTGGCCTGTCCCGCTGGCAGAAGACCGACCGCCCCCTCAGCTGCGGGTAGGGCCGCCTGTCCTACGGGCGCCGCTGCCAAGGCTGCCTTTTTCTTAGCACCTCTGAATATCCGCAGCACTAACAGCGCGCAAATCGCCATAATTCCCAGGGAAAGATGGCGAGCAATTGCTATGTAGCGAGGCCAGTGGGAGGGCTCATCCTCTATTAGCAATTCGATTGGCCGATGAAACTTCACCTGGACCACTTTAAGTAGGTCTGTCTGCTTAAGGCCGAGCGCATTCCTAATAATCTCTTCCACATCAGATAACGGCATTATCAATGTGGGCTGGCCTGCAGTTTCTGTCTCGTTCGCATCAGCCAGTGACAAGTCGACGAAAGCTGCCACCGACAGTGATTTTATTTCGCCCGGCAGAATAATTTCCTGTTTTACGGTTTTGCCGACCTCGTACTCGGTAATAATAATTTGGTCTTTCTTTGTACTGCCCGGGGTGGTTGTTCCGCCTTGAGCCGCTGTCTCTGCCTGCTCCGTCTCGGATTTGGTGGTAATCTCTTCTTTTGAAGGCACTTTTGTAGATGGGTCATAAGTTTCTGTGACAGTATTGACGCTGTTCATATCAATAACAGCACTGACCCTTACCGTTGCCCGGCCGGGCCCTAAAACAGCCGTGAGCATATCCTCGACCTTCCTGGCCAAATTCTGCTCGACCCGCTCCTTGTAATCAGCAACAGTGCCAGCCCCGCTGGCGACAGTCTGGTCTGAGTCACTGGAAAGAAGACGGCCTTGACTATCTATCACGGTTACATTTTCCGACTTTAAGGCCTTAACACTTCCCGCTACCAGATGGGTAATTGCTGCTATATTCGCGGCACTTAATCTATAACCAGGTCTTAGCTGAAGAACCACAGAAGCGGTGGTTTTTTCGGCCTCAGAGGCAAATAATCCGCCATAGGCGGACTCAGAACTTACAATATGGACCCGAGCGTGAACTACACCGTCTATCATCTGGATGCTTTTAGCAAGCTCTTCCTGCAGCGCCCGCTTGAGATTAACGTTCTGTACAAAAGGACTGACCCCTATTTTTTCGTCGTCAAACAGCTTATAACCGCTCTGTTGGCCTTGGGGTAGTCCCTCTTTTGCCATATCTAACCGGAGCTGATAAACGTCTTGTTTTGGCACGTAGATGGTCGTGCCTCCACCTCGCAATTCGTAATAAATATCTTTTTCGCTGATTTTGTCGGTAATTTTAGCTGCCTCTTCCGCAGATAGTCCCTGATATAGCAGTCGCATATCGGGTCTGCGGGCCCAGTGAATAAGAAGCGCGCCAGTAATAAGTACAAACAAACCAACTGCAATCAGTAAAGCCCGTTGAACTAAGCTTACCTTTTGCCAAGTTAGAGCTATCTTCTGAAAGAAGTTCATTCTCGTCACTTGTTATTACAAAGGCATATTCATTGTTTGCTTATAGGCTTCAATGAGCTTATTTCTAACACCTACAAGAAGTTTGAAGCTCATATCGGCTTTTGCTACCGCCGAAACTACCGAATTGATATCTGTATTTTTGCCGGCCAATAAATCCGCAATCGACATATCTGAGCAGTGCTGAAGGTCATCAACCTTGGATATATATTGACTAACAGCCTTGATGGTATTAGTGAAGTCTGTCTTTTCGGTTGCCGCGTTTTTAGCTGGTGGCAGCAGTTTACGGGGCTTGGGGACCTCCGTTCCGCGGGAACCTAACACTGAGTTTACATTAGCATTTAGGTTAATCATTGCGTCCCTTTCTTATCGCAGTAGTTCGAGTGTGGTTTCCACCATTTGCTGATAACGTTTAAGGACTGCTACGTTGGCCTGATACGCACGGGTGGCGATGGTTAGATTCATCATCTCGATGGGCAGATTTACATTGGGCATCAACACATAGCCGTGCTCATCCGCCAGAGGATTACCAGGCTCGAAAATCCTTTGAAAATCTCCCATGTCTTTCACTATGTCTTCCACGGTAACACCGCTGATGTCGTCACTGTCTGTTTTGAATATAGCCTCGAGTCTGCGGTAGGGCTCGCCCTTGCCGGCATCAGTGGTACGGGCGTTGGCTACATTCGAAGAGATCACTTCCATATTCTTGCGCTGCGCCCGCAGACCCGAGACTGCTATATCTATGGGGCCGAACATATCATTAACGTCCATCTGCTCTAACTCCTTTTGGTAACTGGTAATTTGTAACTGGTAAATGGAAATGACCAATTACCAATTAACCAGTTTTTGTGTTTATCGCCATTTCAATTTGACGGTACTTTTTATTGAGTAGCCGAATGTATGTCTTGTGCCGAAGGGTATTTTTGACCATTTCTCCCACCTCGGCATCCAAATTTACATCATTACCGTTCGACTTTAGCGGCGTGTCCTTCGGCTGATGAAGCTGCGGCTCAATCTCACGAAGATCAACCGCCCCGGATGAGTCCAAAGCCTTGGCCAGTAATTCTTCGAACCTAACATCAATTCTGCGGTATCCAGCAGTCTCGAGGTTAGCGATATTGCTGGCGATAGCCTTCTGGCGGAGGCTTTCAGCCCTTACCCCAGCTTCGAGTAAATCTACTATATTGCTTGCCTTGGGCACTTCTGTTTTCTTCCGATACCATCATTGGGACATCAGGATATCACGTCATCAGAAAGGACCCCGCTTCACGGGAACCCTGCTCAATGTGAAGCAATAATCGTGCCAAATCGCTGAAGCTGGCCACTTTCAGCCTATTAGCCGGTTAATTGATTTAGAAAATGGTCTTAGACCTAAATAATCGTCCCGGCGTACAACAGCGGAGGCAGCAGCGATGTCAGGATTCTATACAAACAGGCGTGTTTTTTTACATGGAAAATCGTTCCCGCAAGCTTGTCCTCCATCAGCAGCTGGAATCGGTTGCGGTTGCGCAGCTCGTCACGTCCTACGTCCCACGCAACCGAAACGAGTCTCGCAACCGTGCCCCGTGACTACTTATTAGGAAAACCAAGTCAGAAATTCTCTCCTGTCTGCAGGAATATTCTGCCTAACTGCAGCTAACAGTAGGACATTTTCTATTAATCCCTATCTTTTGAATATTTCTAAGTCTTGATTTACTAAGGACTTATTCCTTGTAGCAATCCTTTTGTCAGTTGGCGGCACGCTGATTGCTCAATATGGATGGGACCCCGTTCCCGCTTCTGCGGGGACAATTCCTGCTTTCGCAGGGGCGGGAATTCGTGGGTTTTTAAAAGGATTGTGGTATGAATGCCAACTTATTGGCCATCACTAATATTTCTATAGGAACATCTGCTGGCCCTTGCCCATTAAGGTGTGCAGAAACCGAAGACACTAAGCCATTTTCCCTGGGTTCCCAGCGGCGATATTTTGCCGCTGGGGTCCCCCTCAACCTAACTGATAATCCCGAAGTGCCAACGACCTATAATAATACCGCTAATAATACTAAAAGTGACCCCGCGAGCAGCCAGTCATCAGACTTTAGCGATACATTTTGCCAAAAAGTAGACCGGCAGACCCCCAATGAAAGTGAGGGTAAAGCAAAGATTAAAACTAAAGGTTCAATCCGCCCAAGGCGGAATCCAGTCGAGAATTCAGCCCCGCACCAATTGCAATCCGGTGCAGGGACAAACCGAACGACTGAGCAGGACCCCACAATCTCCGGCTCAATTGGTGCGGGGGCATCGGCTCAAGAATCGCCAACTGCCCATGCGGTACTTACCAACGGCTTTGCAACAGAAACGGACTTATCGGTAGTTGAGAAAGAACCGGTATCAAATACAAAAGTTATTTCTGAAAAAAACCTTACAAGCCCGAAGGGTAGCCAAGAACTGATGGCCAAAGTGGTCGCTCCGTCTCTGGCGGACCCAAAGCAGGCAGATGATGCAGCCGGCTCTGCTGGTCAAAAAAGGCCCATATTGAACTACAGCTTTCCCCCGCTCCAAGGAAAATCCCCTGAGATTGAGCAGAAGGCAGAAACCCCGCTCCGCGGGAACCCAGCCAGCCAAAGTTCCGTCACAGGTGGAGAAAAATCTGCGAGTCTCGCCAAGAAACTGGTAGATTCCAAATCGTTGGTGAAATCAATCGATCCGCTTATTGGTGGTCTAAACATAACAAAGCTCCAGATTTCTACCGGCCAAAGTAAAGACGGAGGCAGCTCCTCGCCAAAGACGGGTCGATTTTCCGCTCCTGTGAGCATCGAGTCACCCGCAGGCGGAGCATCGAATATCGAATTTGGAAAGTTTCTTACTTGGCCCCAAGCAGTAAACACAGCCAATCCACCAGCGCAGGTTTCACTCACTGATGTCTATAAAAGCATTAGTGAACAAATCATAGAAACTATCCATGCATCCTTGCAGCGAGTAGAGAAGCAAATTACCATCCACCTCGAGCCGCCAGATTTGGGCAAGGTTTTTGTAAAGTTTCAGGAGCAGCAAGACCAGATTATCGGCTTATTAGAGGTAAGCAAGGCAGAAATCAGATATGAGATTGAGCAGGCACTGCCGCAGATTATTCGGACCCTGACAGATTATGGGCTTCAGATAAAGCGGCTGGAAGTGCAACTGGCAGACCAACTCGAATCTACCCGCGGCGGACTAGATAGAAACGAGTTACTGCAGGATGGTTCATTGCCGCAATCCGACGATGGTGGACTCGCCGAAGGAGGCAATCCTGATGAGAATAACGCCAATCCGCCTGCGGCGGAGCTGGCAAATACTGCTGAGGGCAATTATCAGGGCAATTCCGAACCACAGCTAATAGTTACCGGCAGTTCCATAAATATGCTGGTATAGATAAATGCCGAGTCCGCCGCAGGCGGAGTCAATTGGTTAATTAACCGCTCAGAACCGGCCAGTTAACTATTCTATGGTGCCATTTGTGACGAGCGGTTTCAATAGATTGCAAAAAGGCCTTTTTGAATTGGTTAATCGAGAGACGCTCCATAACAGTCTTTCGAGCTTGCTGGCCCATTGATGCCGCCAAATTCCTGTTCTCCAGCAGCATTCTGGCGTATTTGCGTAATTCATCTGGGTCATCGCTGAGAAATCCGCTTACACCGTGTTTGACTAACGAGGTGGGATGCCGATTACCCAAAACAGGCAACCCTGCCGCCATTGCCTCTGCAGTAGCCATATTGTATCCAGCTTCAAATCTTGGGTCAGCAGTATGGATGTAAAACCGATGAGACTGCAATATTTTTTTCAAATGGTCCCAACTCTCAGCAGCCGTCACTTCCGGGATACCCGGGTTGTGCCCCACAATCCGTACTGGGATGCCACTAAATGCCTTTTCATGAAAGTCCCATAACAAAATATTTTTTCGGCTCGCAATAAAATTGCAAATACGAAGACCGCAGGCAGTTTGGCCGGAATATGGCAAGTAATCATTCAGGTCAATCCCACAAGTCACAATATCCGAAGTTACCCCCCACGACTCACCCTTAAACATAGAGGTAGCCACCGCATGTCCGCCGACTAATTTCAGATATTTGTGTAACATTTCTTTAATCTTTTCCGCAGGAACATTAGGTTTTTCCTCCTCTATTCGGCCTTGAAGCGTGGAATGAAGCACTATAAGGCGTGGCTCCAGCCGAGACTTAATATCGAGCAAATCAGTTATATTGTGGGTTATGATACAATAATAACGAATGGTTGACTGAAGTGCTTCTGGCAAAGTAATCAATCGAGAATTAGGCGGCAACGGTCGCATCTGCTCGTCCCAGCTTTCTTTGTATCTGCCTTTAAGCCCTATAATTATATCAAGGTTAAATCCCAACCTCCCAAGCTGATACACCCAGGGCTCGTGACAATTAAACACCAGCAGGGACCTCGCTCCGCGGGAACCCAAGGACCCCGCTCCGCGGC
>JBHIDV010000001.1:0-28753 GCA_046760285.1 Sedimentisphaerales bacterium | reverse complement strand
GTCCTTCACGTAACCGCGTTCATCACCTTGCAGCCAGGTGCCGTATGTTGTCCAGGTAATCATATATCCCAATGTTTTTGCCACAAATCCACCCCTATTTAGCCCCCAGTTTTACTGGGGGTTTACTGAGGGTTCTTTTAACACGTTTCACGTAGGGTTTATTTTTTTCATTTTCCCCCTGGATTTGGTCGAGTTGCATTCCGAAGCGGTCGAGCTTTCTACACCGCGTAGCTGAGGACTTCGAGTTCGGCGGTTTTATCGATGTTGCTCAAGATGCTTTCAACCTTTTCCATTACAGCATCTTCAATCAGGTATTCACTGCAATTTCGACACTGCAAAACAGGTAAATCCTTGATGATAACAATACAGTTGCAGTTAATCTTAAAAGGTAAACTTGTAGTTAGTTTCTCTAACTTTTCACCACAGTTTTTGCAAATCATAACATTATCGAAACGTTTATAGAAGCAAAATTTGTTTTGATCAATTTGCCCTTTAGAAAAGACTTATTGTCATTTCTACAAAGTATAATCAATCCTGCTCTTGCTTTGTCTCTTCTTGTATTTGGTCGAGCTGCAGGCCGAAGCGGTCGAGCTTCTTCTGGCCTTCATCATACTGACCATAAGCATTCCTGATATGTTTGCCGAGAATGTCCCAATTCCCGATGAAATCAGCAAACGAGGCGTTCAGCCTTTTGAGATTCTGGCGGATTTCGGCTGCCTGCTTTTCTATCTGCAGGCCATGCAGGCCCATCACCACCGTCATTAAATATGCATATAGAAGATTCGGCGAGACTGGTATAACTTTTTTGTCGAGGCAATACTGCAAAATATCCTGCGCATCGCCATTGTACTTGACAATTGTCTCGTAATAAACATTTTCAGCAGGTATGTAACATAATGCAAAATCCAGCGTGCCCTCAGCAGGCCGGATATAGTCGGAGGCAATCTTATCGATATGAGCGGTCACGTCCTTGAGGAACTGTCTGCGAAGGGGCAATTTTTCTTCGTCGGTTTCGGCATTCACAAATTTTTCAAAGCTCGGCAGTGGGAACTTGGCGTCGACAGGCACCGAGAAATCGGGCATCTGAATCAGTGCATCGACTACTTTGCCGTCCTTGAAAGTATGCTGGAGCTTGTAACTATCTTTCGGCAGAATCTGCGAAAGCAGGTTTTCGAGCGACCATTCGCCCATCTGGCCCCGCAGCTTAGGGCTGCTCAAAATATCCTGCAGCCGCCTAACTTCCGTTCCGATCTGTAGCATTTGCTTGTTGGTGCCCTGAAGCTGGCCAATTTGAGTGTTTAGTCGGCTGAGCACCTGCTGGCTGGATTGCAAGTTCTGGGTGAGAGTATTCTGGCCAGCCTGCAGAGACTTTTGCAAATTCTCCGAAGTTTTATCCTGAGCGGCCTTTAATGCCTCCAGCTGCTGCTGAAGCAGTCCGATGCCGGCGGCCTGGCCTGCCAATTCTCTTCTGTGAGCAAAGTTAGATGTGATAAGCCAGACCAAAAGGCCCAGCACAAGCACAGTCAAAACGATAACCACAACAATTAGAATCGGCTCCATCTTCTTTTCCTTAAAAAAACCGCTTTGATTATAGATTTGCTTTAGACATCCGTCAAAGCTGTTGCCATTTATCAGTAAAGTTTTATTATAAATAGCCGAAGCCTATGGCAAATTATCATCTGGTAATTTTGAAAAAAAGCTATTTGCAAGCCCTTCTAACTGGCCAAAAACGCATCGAATCACGTTTTACCAGAACAAGACGCGAGCCGTTCGGACAGGTTCTGCCCGGCGATAGATTACTTCTGAAGGTAAGTTCCGGGCCGGTGTGCGCGGTAGCAACCGTCGCCGCGGTTAAAATTTTTGAGAACTTAGCGCCTGCAAAAATAATGGAAATAAAACAGCGGTACAACCACTATATCAGGGGCAGCGACAAATACTGGCGGAGCAAAGCGGATTGTAGATTTGGCTTTTTAGTCCAGCTAAAGGACGTAGAGCGAATCGAACCTGTGCGAATACACAAAAAAGATTGGCGGGCGTGGGTGATTCTAACAGAAAAAGAGAACTTCGGTTTACTAAAATGCGGCGCTATTAAAAAAATAACCCCCGGTAAAACCGGGGGCTAAATACATTTTATTTAAGACGTCATTGCGAGCGAAGCGAAGCAATCTCCAACGTCGAATACTTATGAGATTGCCACGGCCTGCAAGGCAGGCCTCGCAATGACAATTCCTCAACTCCTATGTGACAGAGCACTACTGCCACTGGCCGGGGTAGTAGACGGACTCACGTGGAATATTAAATTTTCTACACAGCCCTTCTACCAGGGTCTCTATCCTTTTTATCTGGTAATCGGTTAGGCCAGCCTGCTGCGATGGGTCGGCTATAGCACAAATGCGGATAGTCTGACCACTGCCATACCAGGTTTGCCCTGGTACGATTGACCATTGTCTTTGCCATTTTTCGGTGGACTGTATTTGGCCATCGCTGCCACCGAGGCCGTTACAAACCACAAAATGACAATTGAGCTCTTCGGGACTGGCCAGACCATTCAGTGAAGCTAACTGCTCTATGTTGCCGGCTTTCGTGCCGCTATAGTAAATCTCAATGCAGCTCCAGCGATTGGGAGATTGGCAGGCACGGGAGAGAATCGCCTTTTCTACAGGGTCAAGATGATAATAGCTCGAAAGACAAAATGGACCTTCAGAAGGAGGATTATTACCCAGGGCCATCAAAACTATTGCCCCGCTGGTCATTGAAACCAGCAATGCCACTAAAACTTTCGCTACCCTTGGCTGGGCTGACATAACTGTGCTCTTGAAAGCTCCGACGTTACGGCTATTCGGCAAAGTTAGGGTCCACCCCGACCCTCATAGAAACAAAGATTGCCTTTTCACGTATAACATCGGCACATAGGCGTGAATTGCTCCAAATTTTGTCAAAATTTTTATCTCGTATCTCGTCTATCGCTTGTCGATTGGCAATTAGCAATTAGCGATTTATCTTGATTTATGGGACTACTATCTGTATATTCGCTTACTAAGGTAAACGAGGCTCGTTACGAGACTCGTCACCCGTCCAACGAGCCTCGGATTCTAAGAAGGAGAGAAAATGCAATTAGAATTTCGCTCGCTATCTTCAGAGGAAATCGCTCAGCTAATTGGCCAGGGCTGTAGTTGTGCTGATTGGTCAAAGGTCCAGGTCGCCGATAATTTTGACGCAGCGACAGTAAAATCGACCCACTTCTGTGGGCACGTAAAGTTAGGAGTGTTTGAAAAGCAAGTATCCTTTTTCGGCGGCGTTACCAAGCCCACCGGAATCAGTAACGCCACCATTCATAACTGCACCATCGGCAATAATGTGTACATAAACCACGTTAGAAACTACATCGCTAACTATATAATCGAGGACGATGTGGTGATAGATAACATCGACCTGCTCGCCGTGGAGGGCGAAAGTTCGTTCGGAAATGGCACAAAAGTTGCTGTCGTTAACGAGGCCGGAGGCAGAGACATTCCGATTTATGACCATCTGTCGGCTCATACCGCTTATATAATAGCTTTTTATCGCCATCGGCCGAAAGTAATCCAAAAGCTGGCCAAGATGATAGCCGACTACACCAGCTCTGTTACCTCCTCCATGGGCCTGGTGGCAAAAGGGGCGAAATTTCTGGCCTGCCGAATTATTAAGAACGTCAAAGTGGGACCGGCTGCAGTGATTGAAGGCGTTAATAGGTTGGAGAATGGCTCCATAAATAGCTGTCCTCAAGACCCTGTTTATATCGGACCGGGTGTTTTTGCGGAAGATTTTATTGCCTGTAGTGGCTCCAGGATTACCGACGGCACCATAATATCTAAGTGCTTTGTAGGCCAAGGTACAATATTAGCCAAGCACTATTCGGCGGAAAAATCCGTGTTCTTTGCTAACTGCGGGGGCTTCCATGGCGAGGGTTGCGCAGTATTTGCCGGGCCCTATACGGTAACACACCATAAATCCACGCTGCTGATTGCAGGGCTGTTTTCTTTTCTGAACGCCGGCAGCGGAACCAACCAAAGCAATCATATGTACAAATTAGGGCCGGTCCACCAGGGCGTGGTAGAACGCGGCTCCAAGACCGCCAGCGATTCATACGTGCTCTGGCCGGCAAAGGTGGGGGCATTTACGGTAGTAATGGGCAGACATTACAAAAACTCAGACACCTCCGATTTGCCTTTTTCATACCTTATTGAGCACGAAGACGAAAGCATACTGGTGCCCGGCGTAAATTTACGTAGTGTGGGAACCGTCCGAGACGCTCGAAAATGGCCCAGCCGAGATAGACGCAAAGACCCCAACATACTCGACCACATAAATTTCAAACTTTTAAGCCCGTATACGATTCAAAAAATGCTCAATGGCCGCCAGTTGCTGGCCAACCTAAAAGCAACATCTGGTGAGAATACAGAATACTTTACTTATCACAACGTCAAGATTAAGAAAGCATCCTTAGAAAAAGGTATTAGACTTTACCAGCTCGGCATTGATAAATTCCTGGGCAATTGTCTAATTAAGCGACTGAAAAACAAGCAGTTCAAAAACGTTGACGAACTTAGAGCACAACTAAAGCCGGAAACTAACATAGGACCGGGCAAATGGGCAGACCTTGCTGGTTTACTCGCTCCAGAAAAAACTGTGCAAAAAATGCTTGATGACATCGAGAACGACACTATAGGAACATTGCAGCAGCTAACCGAACGCTTTCAGTCAATGCATGATAACTACCCTGCATATGAGTGGGCCTGGGCGGTAGATATCCTGCTGCAGCAGCTAAACAAAACGATTGACCAAATAACCGCTGACGACATTATAGAACTGGCCACAAATTGGAAGACAGCAGTTGTAGAGCTTGACCATCAACTTTATACTGATGCCAAAAAGGAATTTGCCGCCACCGCTCAAATCGGATATGGGCTGGATGGCAACAAAGAAAACCGGCGCAGCGATTTTGAGGCAGTCAGAGGTACATTCGAACAAGACAGCTTCGTTTGCGAAATCGAAAAACACATAGTCAGCAAAACGACACTCGCAGATGTTCTTATTAAGCGAATGGAAAATCTGCGCCAGCCAAAGCCATCCGAACAAAGGAACAGCTTATGAGAGTAATTATTGAACCAAATTACGAGGTTGTATCCCAGTGGGCTGCTAACTACGTTGCTAAGAGTATAAATGAATTTAGTCCGAGCCGGTCCAGGCCTTTTGTGCTGGGCCTTCCCACAGGTTCTTCTCCGCTGGGAATGTACAAACAGTTAATAAGACTCAATGAGCAAGGCAAGGTAACATTTAAGAATGTTATCACCTTTAACATGGACGAATACGTAAACCTTCCACGGGACCACCCTGAAAGTTACCATTCATTTATGTGGAAGAACTTCTTCAGCCACATAGATATACACAAAGAAAATGTCAACATTCTTGATGGAAACGCGGCTAACCTCGAAGCTGAATGTGCGAACTATGAAGAAAAGATAAAAAAGGCAGGTGGCATTAAGCTCTTTGTCGGGGGCATAGGCCCGGACGGCCATATAGCATTTAATGAGCCAGGCTCATCGTTGTCATCGAGAACCCGCGTCAAAACTTTGACTTATGATACTATCGTAGCAAATTCGCGATTTTTTGGTGGTGACGTTAACAAGGTCCCCAAAATGGCTTTGACGGTAGGCGTAGGGACTGTCCTGGATGCTGAGGAGGTGCTGATTATTGTCACAGGCCATAATAAAGCCCGCGCATTACAACACGCTATCGAAGAGAGTGTAAATCATATGTGGACAATCAGTGCACTACAAATGCACCCAAGGGGCATTATTGTCTGCGATGAAGAAGCCACGATGGAGCTAAAGGTGGGCACAGTAAAATATTTCAAAGACATCGAATCGGCCCATCTTGACCCGCAAACGCTTTTAAAATAATTTGAAATTTCAAATTTGCGCCTCATTGGCGGATGGATAAACGATATCGGCTTTGTCTTTGAGCGACTGGATATACTCTTTAATAAACTCAGACTGCTTTTTCCGCATAAGGGCATTTATTATATTGTCTTTGGCCTGCTCAAAAGGAATAACGCCCGGACCCTTGTGGTCGGTAACTTTTATTATATGATATCCGTATCGGGTTTCTACGACGTCGCTGAGTTGCCCAGGCTTCAATTGGAAAGCTGCCTTTTCAAAAGGCGCCACCATTTGACCTCTACTGAAGAAACCCAAATCGCCACCTTTTGCCGCAGAGCTACCGCCAGAATGAGCTTTGGCTAATTCGGCAAAATCGGCGCCCTGTTTGATTTGTTTAAGCAAGTCCTGAGCTTTTGCTTTGGCTGCGGCCTTGGCTTCGTTCGGATCGACCAGAGGCGAAGAAGTGTCAGGTTTTATGAGAATGTGGCTTGCTCTGACTTGTTCAGGGATCTCGAACTGTTTTGGATTTTCAGAATAATACTTTCTGGCTTCATCTTCCGTAACATTTATCTTACCGGCCCATTGAGGCTCCATAAACTTTTGATATTTCATCCCTTTACTTGTTTGGAGCTGCTTTATATACTCGTCAAAGCTTTGGCCTCGAGCCTCTACGCTTGCCTGAATTTCTTCCAACGACAATGCTGGTTGTTGCAGAGAGCCTTCTTTTTTAAGCTGGGCAATTACATCCTCCTCGGTAACAACTATGTGGGCTTGCTTTACTTTTTCATCCAGTAACTGTTCGCTGATCAGCCTTTCCAAGGCCCATTGCCTGAGCTGTTTTTTGTACTGTTCAATAAACTCAGGCGGAAGCTGAGCGGCCTTGGCTGCTATTTTATCAAGCTCCGGCTTAACCAGTGCTTCCACGTCGCTTTCGGTAATGTCGACACCGTTAACGGTAACAGCAACGCTGTCAGAAGGGGCATTGGCATCGGCCTCTGTGGGAGCCTTCGGCCGACAGGCCAAATGCCAGGCAATAACCAGAAGCGAAAAGTAAAAAATAAAAAGGCGCAGGGTGGGCTGTGCCCACCATTTCTTTTGGTGTGCAGAGCACACCCTACTTTTGAACCGCTCCAGATAAGGTCTCATAATTCTATCCTCTTACTTCAAAACATCAAAAAACTCTTCTCGATGAAAGCTAATGTAACTATTATGTCGTCAAAAACCAAGGGTGTCAAAACAATTTAATTCAAATCTTTGGATACTCAAGGCAAGGTTTTTGACTGATCTGTCATATTAGCGTATAATCTCAAAATTAACTGAAAACCTGCGGTAAAACCGCAGGAACCCCCAGTGAAACTGGGGGCTAAATACTCATTTTATTTAGCCCCACATTTTACGTGGGGTTCGCGTTTAACGTGGAGTTCCAATTCAACGAGGTAGAACATGAAACTCAGCAGAATTAGTAGGGTCATGCAGATTTTGACCACGTTGCAAGCAGGAAAAAGCTATGCCGTCGGTGATTTGTCGAAGATGTTTGGAACGAGCCGGCGGACCATTTTTCGTGACCTGAAAGAACTGCAAGCTATAGGCGTACCATACCATTATGACGCCAAGACCGGCGGTTATACCATAGACCCTGAATTCTTCCTGCCACCTGTAGATTTGAACCTACAAGAGGCACTGAGTCTGCTGCTTCTGGCCCATAAGGCCAGTAGGCAGATACAGTTGCCCTTTAGAAAGTCGGCGCTGCTGGCCGCCTTGAAAATCGAAAATAACCTGCCTGCCAAAATCAGACAATATTGCAATTCAGCTCTGCAAAACATCTCCACCAAATCCGGCGCCCAGGCACCAACAGATATTCTTGATAAAACATTTGCAGTACTGCAAAAAGCCATCATCAATAAACGTAAGGTAAATATCCGCTACCATTCGCTTTTTGAGGGCCAGATTATTGACATTGAGCTGTGTCCTTATCATCTGCTCTACAACCAGCGGGCATGGTATGTGCTTGGCCGCTCCAGCCTGCACAAAAGCGTCCGCACATTTAAGCTCAACCGCATCAAGGAATTAGAAATTACCGATAAATGCTTTCTGGGCGGTGAGAAATTTGATGTGGCAGACTTTCTTGGCCGGGCCTGGTCTATGATACCGGAAGGCCGACTTTATCACGTCAAGCTACGGTTCCTACCCAAAGTAGCTCATAACGTCACCGAAGTACAATGGCACAGCACACAAAAAGTCACCCCTAATAGTGACGGCTCAGCTACTGTCGAGTTTCGCGTCGATGGGCTGGGTGAAATAACTTGGTGGGTCCTCGGCTACGGCGACCAGGTTCAGGTGCTTGCCCCAAAAGTCCTGCGAGAAAAGGTCGTAGAAGTGGCCAAGAATATAATCAAGCGGCATGAAGGCCGCCTCTAATGTATGTGTTTAGCCGCACATTATCAAAGGCCATCCCCAAGCTCGGACTCCTCATTACTGGAGTACTGCGCTTGAGGCTGCCACCCTTCACTTATCAATTTTATGGGGTGGCAGCCTCAAATCCGAAGGATTTGGGGGATGGTTATCTCCTGATTTAATCAGGGCTTTGCCATCCCCAAGCCCCGTCCCCGCTTCCGCGAGGACAAGCGCAAGGTAAGCCACCCAAGATTGAACCATGCCTTATTCTGCATAAAAACACCATTATTGAATTATTAAATGTTAAAATAGAATAAATTATGCTTGACTTTTAATGTTAAAATAGGATATAATATCTGGGTGTCCGAAAAGGATAATCCCTTTTTTGGCCTATAGAGTTTATCGGACAAATTGGGGGTTTTTATGGTAGCTTTTGGAGCTTCAGATGCCTCTCGTAGGAGTACATAGAGCTGTATTTCTTTTGCTTTATGCCTTGAAACCGGCCTGGCAACTAAACAATAGAAGCCGTACCGGAATTGCTATGTTCGCAATTCTTATGGGCATAATAAATATATCATTAGCTAAGAATACTGGTTACAACAGGCCAAAAACTACCCCTCGCACAGCGTTACCCCAGGCCAGGTCAAGGCCTTCTATTGGCAATATACAAAACCCTTATGATGCCAAGGACTATATGTCCAGATTAGCTGGAAAACTTTCACCAAAACAAAGAAATATATTATTAAGAGGGCCCGATGTTAAGAAACGCGAGGCCCTTACCGAAAGGCTTAGAAAGCCTTTACTTCAGCCAAGGTTTCCGCGAGGCCAGATCCCAAGGTTTCCGCGAGGCGAGGTCCCAAGGTTTCCGCCAAGCGGTGTCCCGGCCCCGGGCCCATCAGTCGAGGCACAAAGATACCAGCCTCTTATTGACAAAGAATTGGAATTAAGATACGCCGCCGAAATGGCTAAAAAACATTGGTCTTTAGCGGAGGATTTAGAAAAATACCGCGTTTACGCCGTCAAAGAAGGCTCAAGAACTTTTGTTGGAAGCATTAGAAAAGCAGGCTTTCATGCAGGCTTAGCCGTTGAAGACCTGGTAAATGTTTTTACTTTAGCTTCTTCCGACAGGGCTATAGCATTAAGAGAAAATGATGGTCAGCCTATTTCTTTCTATCTGGAAAAAGTAGGACAAGCAGGAGCAGAGACGCTCGGTAATATTCTAATTACCTTGTACTCGAGTGCTGACCTTATCACTCTTGATGCCTTATCCGACCTCGAAACTGCGGCTTATCGAGATAATCACGTCTTAGTAAGGCCTTTCGTCTATACAGGAAGATCGATAGGCTCTGCCTGGAAAACTGTGGAATGTGTGGGTAATGTGCCAACCTTTGGTTATTTTGACAACGTAACCGGCTCAGCAGGTATGTTCTATGAAAATGCGGTAGAAACTGTAAAACATGGCTGTCAAGCGGTTACTAATTTGCCGAGGGGCTTTATTCGTCTGGGTGGGCCAAATGAAGGTTTAGATAGAATACAGGACTGGATTTGGCTTGTTCCTTTGGAGTATCTGAGCAATGTTATACAGATGAAAGGTATTTCTAACGCATACGATTACAGAAATGCCATTAAGAGTAAAGGTGTAATAGGCTCTATACTGGAAATGGGAGGTTCAACCTACCTTGCTTTGCGAGCAGTAGATGAGATTCTTGATGATGACGGCAACGGGAAAAAACAGCCCCTTGAAGAAATCTTAGCAGAAGAGGCGCCAGCAGAACCGGCCCCTCCAACTAATGGAACAGTTGAAATCCCAGAAAGTGGTATTTACATCTGGTCGATTGATTTTTTCCTTCCAGATAGCTAAGAATTTTCAGTTTTTTTATTTCCTGCTTTAAAGCAAAGCCTGGGAGCCCGCTCCGCGGAAACCCCTGCCTGTTTGCAACAGATGGGGCTCGTGCCCACCGTAAAGATTATTGTTTTTGATTTGCCATAACCGCCTCGACAATAATCTTCTTAGCTTCAGCCACCGCTGGGCTGTGCGGGTAGTCCTTTGCCACAGCCTCATAAATCGCCTTGGCCTGCTCTACGGCTTTGATACCACAGAGTGCTTTTACCTGCCGGGCAAGCACTTCCAACCGGTAATAGTTACTTAGTCCCAGCTTGCCAGCCCGCTCAGCTAAATAAAAAGCTATTTTGTATTCCTTCCTCGCCAGGTGGATGTCCAGTCTTATCAGGTTCAAACTCGGCGTCAACAACTTCACCGGGTCGTTTGCCAGAATTGCCTCAATCTTTTCCATAGCGTAATCTAACTGTACTGGGTCATCGCTGTGCTCAGCTAACAATCTCGCATGCCGCAGCATCCCCATATCCTTGAGCTCTTGGCCGGTTCGTAGTTGGTCTTTAGAGCTATCCCGCAGATTCTGAAGAATTTCTCTTGCTCTTTCGGCCTCACCCAGCGCTACAAGCGCTTCCGCTTTAGCCATCCCAAGTCGATAAGCTACCTCTTTGCCCAGATTCTTTTCCTGCTCGATTTGGTTTAGAATCTCTAACGCCTCCTTAGCCTTTCCAAAGCACTGTGTCAAAATTTTAGCCTCACAAGCTACTGCCAGTTGCCGAACCGGCGCTTTGGTAGTGGATTTTTCTCGTAGGCGTGTGAATAGCTCCAGGGCTTGCTTATACTGCTGTATGGCAGCCGAACGGAGGTACTGGCCCAGCTTCAAGCAAAAACGCTGGTGCTGGGGTTCTGCCACCAGTTCGTCTACCCTATTCACTAAAGCAGCTACTACTTGCTGCTTGGCCTGTGGAGGCCTGAGGCCATCAGCAAAAGCATACAGATTGACCAGGTCACCTATGGGCACCTTGCTAAAATCAGTTTCGCTTATGGCTTTTTCAAAAGCCTGTATGTTTATCGGCTCAAAATGGACCTTATCTGGTAATGGATGAGCGTGAACTATATGTGTCACTTCGCCAAGGACTTCTTGGCTTTTCAACACTTCAAGTGTCACTGTGCGCGGGCCAGGCCGCAAAAATACGTGTTCAATACTTTCACCTGACTCGATTTTTCCATCATCGAATTTCCAACGATACAAGTAATTGCCCCCGCTCTTGTCTTCGACAAGAAGAGGCGGGGGATTTGCTTTGACTACATCGAAGCGCATCCTCACTAAAGCTGCTTTTTGATCTATCCGCCAATCATCAACTACCTGCCATTTAAAGCTGTCGCTGTGCTTGGTGGGCTGGGTTGCCGCTTTTCGGCGTCCCTCATTATATCCAATCTCTGTAACCACATAGCGTCTTACAGGTAAGAAATCGCCTCTGGTCATAAGGCTTAGTTTTTCTCGTGGCCTTTGCCAAGCAGCCAACGTAAGCATTTTTCCCCATGGACTACAGTTAAGATATTCCAGCTTATGCACACCCGGCGTCAGATGTATCTTACCTTGTATCTTACCTCTGATTCCGCCCCTGTAATCGTGTTTGCCTGGCCAGCTCACCACCAGTTTGCCGTCGACAAGCAGATACGAGGCCCAATTCGACGACGTGGCAAAAATATGCTCGCCGGCTCTTTCGGTCTGAAAGAAGCCCTCGTAGCGATACAGCGCCAGAGCCGCTTTTTTAGCTGCTTTATTAAAACCAAATTCCGGTAAACTATGGATTGGAAAACCATGATGAATACTATCAACTAAACTCTTACCTACTATCTGGGCGACTTCATCCCATACTCGCAACAGCCCAGATAGTTCATTACACTCGGGGTAAATTTTATTGGCACATCTTGTCTCCAGGGTCAGCCCGGCCTTCGGCTGCCATGATGAGGATGTAGATTTATAGCCATCTTTGGGCACCAGATAAACAAAGTAGACCAGCCAGCCGTCGGAGCTGTCAAAGATAATCTCCATAGGCTCGCCTTGTCGGGTCCAAAGAAGACGGCTATCGACTCGGTCGCCCATAGAGCTAAAAACCACGGTTCTAAAATCTGTCGGGTCATAACCGGGGGTATAGAGCGCTACAGCGCCAACCTCCGGATTTTTCCCTCGCAACAAGAAACCAGCATTAATCCAGTTTGCCCGTCGGCCTTTCAGGTTCGTACTTTTTGTTTCTAATTTGAGCTCCTTGGCTGCCGATGGTATCCTCACATTAATTTCAGCCGGCGGCATTTGCCTGGTCAGAAGCTGCGACTTATACAGTCTTCTCCTGTCCGCCCACACCTCAAAGCTAACAGATGCATTAGGGTCAGCTCTATCACTAATGCCAACTAATGCCACAAACCGTCCATATTCTTTCTGCGGTTTGTAAACGACAGTTGCAGGGGCTGAGACAGCGATGCCTTTTTTGTAAACTTTTCCGTTTAGCCTGTAGTATCTACCGGCCCACTTTCCTTTAGCCTGCGGTTTTTTCAAATCTGATGGTCCCTTGACCGCCGGCAGCTCGGATAGATAAACGTCAGGCACCTGTGGATACGTGTCATCCTTTTCAATACGAAACCGCAACATCGCATCTTCGACAGGCCACCCCGCACCAATTGAACCTGAATCGTGGCTTTGCAGATTGGCTGGCCGAGCAGGTCTTTCACTGTCGGACAATTGGTGCGGGGAGCTTCCGGTGGGAAGCGAAAAACTTAAAACTAAAAACGTAAGAACAAGCAATTGCATCATTTTTCGCTATTGGCTTTTTGTTTTGCCAGCGCCTCAAAATAGGCGCTGATCATATGCTCATAGCCTCTGAAACGGTATTGCTGTTTTTGAGAAAGCATATCCTGGAGCTTCTTTGCCAGGTCTTTGTCCCGCGTGTATTGTACTGCAATTTGTTTGCCTACAGCCTGGTATGATTTTTCCAATGTATTAACCGCTTCATCGTAAGCACTTCGGATGCCGATGCCGCTGCGGCTGTTTATAGCTTCTACAACTTTCTTCATTGCCTGAATGGACTTTTCCAGTTCCATTGTTGGCAAATTGTGACGACTCAGCTTGGGCAGTATCTGGCGTGCGGATTGGCGGATGTTAAGCTGTTTTTCCGCAGTAGCTCTCATCATATCCAGCACTTTCGGAGGCAGTCTGCCACCAGGGCCAAACATGCTGGCGTGGTCGGTGGTCTTGCCAAGGCCCGTACCTCCTGTCTGAGCCTGGGTATCCTCATCCTTGACCTGGCCGCTTTCCAAGGGCGTACTGGAGATTCGCTCTCGCAAACCGTACTCATTGTCAGGCAGCGCCTTGGCCAGCGGTTCTACCAACTGGCCGTCAGACATACCACTGCGTCCGGCTCCGCTTCGTCCCTGGATGACATTATCCTCCGGCTTCTGGTCGCCGGTTTTGCCCTTAGCGCTGGTGCTGCTTATCGTTCCGTCAGCAACCGGCCCAGCAGTATGGTCCAAAGAAGTAAGGTAGCTGCCAATATCTTCCACCTCCGGCCGCATTTCTTCCTCCGATGTGACTAAATCAGCTATCAGGTCTTCAAGTTCGCTTGGCAGTTCTGCCAGCGGCGCAACCAACTGCTCATCCTCCGGGATTTCTGCAATAAATTGTATGTTGTCGTAAACCCCTAATGTTGCCTCGCAGTTTATCATTAACTCTTCAGCCATTTCCACGGCTTGGGTTTCCAGCCGATAAGCGTCCACCCGTGCCTGACGCATCTGGGCGGCTTGTGTAGCTGTCTCGGCAAGCTCATCTGCCTGCTCGTAGATGCTTTTCATCGATTCGACCATGGCGTCGTCGCCAAAGTCCAGCAGCTCGAGATTTGTAAAATCCTCCACTACATTCGACAGAATCTCCGCTAACTTTGATTGGTCCAGCGCCAGTTCTTCCAGCGCAAGCTCATCATCGGAGCTTAAATCCTCCGGCGGTTTATCCATAATCATTTGCCTTTGCTGCATTATTTGTTTTTGTTGCTTGATAAATTCATCCAATTCTTTGACCATTTCTTCGAGTGCAACGTCGGCGCTCGTATCGAGTAACTCGTCGCTTTGGCCCAGAATTTCCGCCACTGCCATATCCTGCGCAATTTGGCTTTGCTTGGCAACTATGCCCTTAAGCGCGATGAGCTGGTCGAGCAGAAAGGTCTGCAGTCTTTCCACAGATTGCAGCGAACGTGAAACAGTGGACTTCTCAATTACTGAGGTTTCCTTCACGGTGGGTGGCAGCCTCAAAGCCGAAGGCGCCGGCGTTGGCTGCACTTGCTCTAAAGATTGCCCCATCGCCAAGCTGCGCTTGACGCTGCCACACATCGCATCTATTTTCTCCAGCACTCTGGCATGTTCGCCGTCTCGAAGGGCAATAAGTTTATCCACAAACTTTGGCCGGGGCGGTGATGACACATCCCAAGCCTCGGTCATGTGCATGCCCACACGCTTCTGCCTTTTGCCTAACTCGTTTTGATGCCTCTGCAGAGATTTGACGTTCTCAGCTTGACTTTTGCTTTCGTCAATTACATCATCAAGATTAATTAGCGTATTTTTCGTTACGCCCAGTGCCAACTGCTGGGCTTCAATAGCAGCCTGCAGCGCGGCAAAGGCGTCTCTGCTTGGGTCGTCCTGCGAAATCGTCAGTTCATCGAGCGACCTGACCTTTAAGTGCACCGGCTGCGATTTGCCGATATGGCTCATCGGACTAAAATCTTGACAGAAGGCCTGCAGAATGTAACTGCAGCCCGGTTTGAACACACTGGCATCGGTCGACAAAAGCAGCGTTTCGGCCACCTGTCCCTTCCTTCCAGGCGGTCCCTCGTATCTCCAACTTTTTATTGTTTCCGCCGTACTGTTTGCCTGTACCTGTTGAAGTGTTACGTAAATCTCGGCAAGGCCGAAATCGTCCGAAGCTTGTATGTCAAGATTTAATCTCTCTCCCGGATTGACCGTGCGACTGCGTTGCGTGTTTACAAACTCGATTTGCGGTACACTATCTTGCTGCAGCAGGATCGCGCCAGAAGCAATGGTTATATGCCTGTCAACTCCCGGGCCTTTGACTTCAATCTGGTAAGAACCAGCTCTTCGCAACCACGTTTCTGCACGCCATAATCCTTCAGCTTTCTTGAATTCAATCGTTTCATCGATGGCCTTGAACCATAGTCCTTCGGCAGATTTGTCCAGCTTGACGTCCACCGCTATTTGCGAATCGGCCAGTCCGCTTGCCGCCTCAGGAGGCCCGAGGGTGCTAACTCGGCCTAATCCGGTATATGCCGGCGGTGTGATATGAAACTGAGATTCTTTTATTCTCGGCACCGTATTGACCGACACCTTGATGCTGCGACTGTAAGTATCTGCCGTGAATACTCGAAAAGCAAAGGGCCGCTGCACGCCGGTAAAGGTATAGCTGAAAACCGCCCGGTTGTTCTGCTCGGCCTGCATGGTCACACTTTTATTATTTCCCTTTTCAGAACTTACATAGTCTACATCTTCCAGCCATACAACCTCAGGATAACTGGACAGTGTACTCTCGTGGCCCTTGACTTCTGCCAATATACGCAAATCATCGGCCTCCGCGATAGTCACGTCGCTATCGGGTGTAATCTTCAGCACAACTGAACCGGCTGGCGGCACATCCGCTAACGGCATTACAAACCTCGCCAGCGCATTAATCACAAAGCGCCCATTACTAACACCATAAATCCCCCACAACAACGCCACTGCCAACACTGCTGTCAGCCACTTTTTCATTCTCCGCGACTGCCATAATTCTTTCAGGTCTGCCCTTGTCATCAAGGAAACAGCCGTTTTTATTGTTTGCTGGGCAAACGGTAATTCGGCTGAGTTAAACTGGCGTGGTTCAAGGGACCGCACTTCGTAATGTATCGCGAAGTGGGAACCCTCAAAATAAAGAGCATTTACCAGTAGGTTCTCCGGCACATTGTATTTACGCTCCAGAAACAATGCTGTCGTCTCAAGCCCCCCCAGATTTAGAACCGGAGACAGTAAATTTTTCCAAAGAACAAAGATCATAAAACCAGCAACGCCTAAGCCAATTGCCAGACGCAGGCCCGGTGGAAGATGCAAAATATTGTCTAAAAGAAATAGTGCGAGCCATACACTTGAGCAAACTGTCACCCACACCAGCAGCCCCAAAATTAGCCGACTGGTAATAATTATCCGCCTGCCTTCAGCTACAATCTGCCAAACCGTGTTACTTTGTCCACCCTCCGCAGTGCTACGGAGGACGGGTCGATTATTTATTTTTTTCATGGCTTCGTTCCTCAGGTTTTGATTGGGACTGTCCCGGGGAGCCCAAACGCGAATGTGTGGCATCGTCAAGCCCAGCTTGGCGATGGTCGATCTCAAGTTCAGCCAACGCCGGCGCCTTTGGCTTTGAGGCTGCCACCCGCCAGAGCTTTTCTGAAATTACAACTTCCGGCGTAGGGTCCTCTGGCAACAAGATAACACGAAAAAAAGTTCCGCGAGCAGACAAGGCCAGCTGGCGGTTTTTCTTATCATATTTCCATCGCCAGATACTCAATCGCCAGGGCTCAACCACTGTCTGCAATCGCTTGTCCCACTCTCCGCCAATGGGACCGAAATGAGTCGGAGCCACCTTGCGTCGCAGATTCACCAATGTAAGTACTTCGCTGCCGTCCTCGCTTTCGAGCACACCCAGCAGCTCCTTATCATTGTAAAAATCTCTGTGTCTTTTTAGGTGGTCTTGAGCCAGCGCAAACAACTGTTTGGATTCCCGCAAAGCGGAGTCCCCGTTTTGCTCTTTAGGGGTTCCCAGCGGCGAAATTTGGCCGCTGGGGTCCCTAGGCCAACCAACGATGTACTTTCCGTCCTTTCTGGCAGCTAAATAAAACTCTTCGCCAAACGCAGATTCCACTACGCAGGTATCATTGCCCGTTATTTTAGTTGGTATCGGCGTCAGAGATTGCCGTGTCACCGCCTGCACTGCATCATTCGGCCCGAAACGCATATCGATAAACTTTACTTCTGTCTTGGCAGCAATGTGTTTACCCTCGTCCAATAGTTTTATCCTTCTGACATAAACAAGGTCATCCAGCGTCGAACCAGCCTTACCTCGTTGTTTACTTCGCAAAATCAGCCTATGTGTTTTCTCTTCTGTCTGAAGATATACTGTCGTGGTGTAAAGATGTCCCTGTAGAGATTCGCCGCTATTAAAGGTTACGGCAGCCGATAAGTACCTCACCGGATACGGTTTCCCAGAATATTCTTTGGCGGCTGGCGAATAATCTGCCACCGCTGTTTTTTCGTCATATTTGGTCTTTTCTATGAACTTCCAACTGCGGCGCATTTCTTCCTTTTCCGGATAAAAACAGATTTCCCGCACCGGCTCGAAAGTAAATCGTCTAACTTTGCCATACTGCACATCCTCGCCGGTTACCATATCGGTAGTTTTAAGTTTTCCTGCCCTGGGTATGTTTAGCTTGAAGCTTCGGCCAGGCGTTAGCGAAATCTTGCCTGTCAACACCTTCCCATTGGAAAGATAAACTGCTGCAGGTCGAGCTTTGCTTGTATTTTGAGGCCTTTCATACAATGCTGCCCCCAGCAAAGTAGCGCATGTGGGATTTCCTGAACAAAGCAATTCAAAAAGCAAAATGCAAAGACCAAAATGCCATATAAATTTAATTTTTGATATTTCCATTTTTAGAACAGGTTCATCTTTCGCCGTATTGTCCATTCCAAACAAAGACAGCTTAAAAATATCAGAAGGTATATGAATTTATCCTGGACCAGCGGGATTTCCACGCTCACAGCGCTGGCCATAATCCTGCTTCTAAGTGTCTCAATCAGCCTATCAAAGTCGGTTTCACGAAAATATGTGCCACCACTTCGCCTCGCCAGGTTATTTAGAAACGCATGGTCAACCTCCAGGTTAGCGCCTTCATTAATACTCGGCCCCACTGACAGTTGCTTTTGATAAGACTCCAGCAGCTTCTCTCCCAGGAAAGCTTTTGCTTCAAACAGATATTGTGCCCTTTTGGAGAAAACCATTTCCGCATCGAATGTATTGTCCCTGCCCATTACAGCTTTGACAGATACCGGCTGGGTTCCCGCGGAGCGGGGTCCCTGCCCCGGCGAGCCGGCATCGCCTGCTCTCAAGGTTGCTTTCAAATGCAATTGTCCGGGGTCGAATCGGCCAGCTACGCGAATCGTAGCCCGGGCCCGTTCACCCGGTTTGTAGCTCGGTCGATCCCACACCACTGCCAGAAAACGCTGACCTTCTTCCCACTGTGACAAGTTCCTGATTGCCTGTCGCCAGAAGTGACCATATGCTTGCTGAAGCGCCTCAGAAACGCGGGTCCATTTCCACAAGGTATTCGTTGCTACTGCCATTGTTTGGCCTTGCCCATAACGCTGAAGCGCAACCACTGGTACTGTCCTGCCGCGTACCTGCGCATCCAATAAGTTAATAGCGCCCGGCCTCAAAGGACCACCTAAATTTATGCTATCGATGGTGGCTCCAGGTGCATGACCAATAAATTCTGACATCTCTGAAACAATACTGTGATTCGCTGCTGACAATGGCACATTTACCACAAATTGGCCTGTTTGCAGTTCGGGCTCTGTATCACGAATTGACCATGGAAACAGCGGCTCAATCAACGTCCCAGAGTAGCTACCGGCGGCAAAGGAGTGCTGTCCTCCCAGGAATATCACTGCTCCGCCCTGGCGTACGTATTCTACCAGAGCTTGCAATTGCTCTTGTTGCCACTGTGAGGCAGGCACAGACCCCACGATAATACATCTATACAATCCAAGCACTCCTTGCTCGGAAGGAAAACCTGCTTCAAGAATTTGGTCGCCTTCTTGGCGGCTACCTTGCACAATAAATCGGTCCTCGTTTATCCGATACAGCGTCGTCAGTGCTATTAGTGGGTCGCGGGCCAGCTCCTTACGAATCATGCTGAAATCCCATCCCAACTCCTGAGCAAAAAGCAGTATGGGCAAAGTAGCCTGTCGTATCTCTATTGAAAACTCTCTGGTGTTGTTCAGTTCCGACAGTTCTCCATCAATCGTTTCCACTCTAAGGCGATACTTTTTTGCTCCCGTCTCTGCGGGGCTGCGAATCCTGAATTTCACCTGCGTCTTGGAGCTTGCCAGGCCTGCCCTGAACGAAGTTGAAGGGTCAACCAGTTTAGCGTCTCGAACCTGCCAGTGTTGTCCGGATATCTGCTCAATGTTGACTGTCACCGGGCCCAGCCTGGCAGCAAAATCGGCCGAAGCACAGCGAGCCACGATGTCGGCGGTCACTTCAAAATCACTCTGCTCTTGGACAACCTCCGGCGCCTCAATCTCAGTTATCGCCACATCATTCCAGGTATCCGGGGTGCTGCCCACACCGGTTATGTAAACCGGCACTTCCGGCAGCTTAACATTCTGCACCAATTCGTCACCACCATCGGTAATCAAAATCGCACCCATGTAGTTAGAAATATCCGGCTTATCTGCTATGGTAACTAAACACTTACCTAAATCGGTTTCTCGCAAATCGCTTTTCGCTAATCGCTTATCGATTTGTGATTCGCGATTCGCGATTCGCGATTTGCTCTTTTCGGGTTCATACACCTCTGTATCAAACGCCAAGGTATCAAAGTCTATGTAAGAAGAACGTAGTCGCTGAATGAGTTTTTCTTGCAGGTCATCAGCTCGTTTGGCCCGGCTGCGTTTGGGAACGTCTTCGACCTGCATAGAAGATGACCTATCGACTACCATGAGAAACTTTTTATCTTCGCCGGGCCTTTGTATCACGCTCCAGACCGGATCAAAATAGGCCAGAACCAGCAGCAGCACTATCAGCACCTTGGGCACTAACAAGAGCACGGCTTGTTTGGTAGGATGCTGGCTCCTAAGCCGCCGATATAGAATAATCAGCCAGGCCATCAAACCCAGAGACAGAGCTGCTGCCAAGATAGGATTAAGATGTGTCTGCCACCGCAATATGCCCATCAGCTTGCCCTCCGGCTGGACAGCCTTCGTCCCACGTCCCTCGTGACTCGTTGGACGATGGAAGAAGGACGATGGACGATGGACGTGGGAGTCCCCAGCCAGCCTTCTGCCAACAGCACCAGTGTCGCCAACAGAAGCAGAGATAAATATAATTCCATCGCTCTTGCTTGGCCCGTATGGTACTGCTCAAAGCTTTCTTCTTCGTCGTAAGGTAAAATCTTATGCGCTATTTGGCCCATCGCTGGAACTTGTGAACCTTCAACAAACTCTTCTAACCCTTCCTTCTCGGATGCACGTACTGATATGCAGTATTTGCCTCCGTCTGCTTTTACCGAGTATACCCCGGCTAAAGGAAAGGCTGGAATTTCCGATTCTTTACCTTTGAAGTCCATCGGATCACCCACTAAGGAAAGAATCTCTACCTCACTACTTTGTGCTCCGATATCGCGCGGACGTTCGCCCGCCACCAGTGATCCGCCAAAGGCGGATTCTTCTCTCGATGAACTCCTTGATACCGCCATACGTTGCGCCATCACTACCAAAACAGCTGTTGAAGGCAGCGTATTCCAACGCGAGGCGAAAGCTGTGCCACTGACGTAAATATTGCCCTGGCCCAACTTTCTATGTGCAATAACTATTCGCCGAGGCGAATCAACTCCCAAAATGGGTATAAACTCGGAAGTCACTTCCAGCGGATAAAGCACATACACGCTAATAGGTTCCAGTTGCGAGTCGGATGTTGCCTCGCGGATCCGCTGCCAAAAGGTAGCTTTGTTGTCTAATATTTCCAACTTGGCACCCTGGGGGTACACTTCGCGCTTCGTTATGTCCACACCGAGCCAATCTGGCAGTTGTTTAGAGAATCCGCCAGTGGCAGATTGCCCCAGCGCTACTGAAGGAACAATTAGTAGATTGCCTCCTTTTGCCACATATTCCTGTAGCCATGCTGAGCTCTCGCTGGTCAATTGCATCCCATTCCACGTCATAACAATCAAAATTGGCTTGGCCTCAGCAGACTTCTCCCTTAGCTGCTGTGGCAGACAAAATTCTACAACCATACCGGTAAATTGCCCCTGGCCCGAAGGTGATAGGGCCACCGGTAATACACCGAACTGCCCTGGCTTACCTGCAAACAAAACTGTTGCTGTCTCTTCGCATAATATTCCTATTCCGGCCTCATTGTCTGCCGAGAAACCATCGCCTTCGATCCAAGCCTTAATCCAGTGACATCCAGCCTCGTCCGGTTTCACTTGCAGTTGGACCGCCTTGGTTTTACCTGCTGGCAGCGCCACGTTTTCTGTATTCTTGCGGGCGTAACTATCAATGGAGTTGACTCGAATATCAGCGGGAAAGTCCGAGTTGTTCTGCAGGACTAAACCCACCGTGTAAGGATGATTAGGCAGAATCCTTTCTTGCGGCAATTGCACCGCCGTTATCGCCACATTAGCATCGCGGCTGATTTGGGACTTAATCTTGTGAAAGTAGACTGTGCAATTTCCGATTTCCGATTTCCGATTTCCGATTTTCAGGTTTACCCACTCTGTCTGCTGTAAGTCGCTGAATACATGCACTGTCCCGCTGCCTGCAGCACTTTTTCGAAGAAGCTCGAAAGCCCGCGTCAGCGCCAGGCTGGCATTTCCTGTTGCTTGTGTAGGTCTGACCTTATCAAGACCAGCTAAAAGAACCTCCCTGTCGGAAGTTAACGAGCCGACAACCACAACCTTTGGGTCGTCAACCAGCAAGACCACCGCTGCTTCGCAGCCTCCGGCTAACTCCGAAATAAGCCTTCTGGCACCTTCCACTGCACACTCAAGCTTGGTCTTGTCACTATCCGCCTCTGCTATTGCGCTCATTGACCCGGAGTTATCCACTATAGCTACCACCGAAATTTTGCCGGCAAAGTGTGCCGAGGTCACAAATTTAGGTCGTGACAAAGCCAGCAATATAAGTGCAATCAACAAAATACGCATTAGGAGCAGCAGCCACTGCCTAATCTTGCGATGCGAGTTCAGCCTGGGGTTGGTTCGATGGAAGAACATTAAAGTCGAGAAAACAACGGTACGTTTTTTTCGCTTGAGAACAAGGTGGAAAACGACCGGCAAGGCCGCCAGCGGTAGAAGATAAACAAAGATGGAAGCGGGAAAAATCATACCATTCTGCTCCTTTGCAAAATAACGTCTATTACCTCGGTCCTGGTCTGGGCCAGGATATAACAGGTGCGGATTTTTTGACAGCCACTTCGCAACTCGTCGAGATAAAGAGAAAGTTGCTGAAGGTAAGCGTCTCGTATCTGTCTAAAATCTACCGTTATTTTCTCTCTCGTCTCCAGCGAGGTAACATCGACCAGGCCGGTTATCGATTCGCCGCAGGCGGACATCTCTGCCGGGTCCAGAATATGAAACAGCGTAACGGCCTTACCATCATAGTGAAGGTGATTAATGCCCCGCAGTATGCTTTCTGGCTCGGCTAACAGGTCGGAGATGACAAATACGGCAGATTTTCCCTTGATCAATTCCGCCGCCGTGTGCAGTACTGCTTCGATATTACTTTTGTTTTTGGGCTCGATTTTCTCGAGACCCTGTAGCATCGGCTTGAGCCCTACGAAGCTGCCTGACGGCTCGTAGTACCGCTGGATTTGGTCATCAAATGTAATCAGCGAAACGGTGTCGCCTTGCTGAATCATCAGGTACATCAATCCTGCCGCCAGATAGCAGGCGTATTCGCTCTTGGCCATAGGCCCGTCCTGCTGATATTTCATACTTTCGGATATGTCGAGCATAATGTAACAACGAATGCTCACATCTTCATGGAATCGCCGGATGACGTATCGGTCGCTGCGGGCATAAACGGGCCAGTCAATGCGAGCAATGGGGTCACCCGGCACGTACTGGCGATACTCAGCAAATTCCACCGATGAGCCGAATGCAGGCGAGCGGTGCAGTCCCTGATGACTGCCGTCCATCGGCCGATGCACCGCTATTTCAACTCCGCGCAGACGCTCAGCCATCTGTGGCGGAAGGTAGCGATAACCTGTGGCCTCTACCATACGCACCTCCGTTCAATTTCTCGTCGTGCGTATTGTGTGATGCGTATTGCGTCGAAGAACGAGAAACGGAAAGCCAAAAACGCAATACGCAATACGATATACGCGATACGACAAATTATTCCGACTCACCCACCGTCTCTAATAGTTTTTTGATAACGGCGTCCGTATCCAGCCCTTCGCTGGCTGCGGCGAAATTAAGAATCAGCCGATGCCGCAGTACCGGCAAAGCATATTTGCGAATATCATCACACGAGACATTGAAGCGACCATTGAGAACCACATGTGCCTTAGCTGCGAATATAAGCGATTGGCCGGCACGCGGCCCACAGCCATAGCGCACAAACTTCTTAATAAGCTCAGGAGCCTCATCTGACTGCGGCCGAGTTGCCCGGCACAGCCGGGCTGCATACTTAGCCACGTATTCGCTAACCGGGACCTGACGAACTAAATCCTGATACCCTAAGACCGATTCAGCATCGAGAATACCATCGAGCATCTGTCCGTCACTACCGGTAGTCGATAACAAAATCTGCTGCTCTTCTTGCATGTTGGGATAGTCAACTTTAATAAGCAATAAAAATCGGTCCAGTTGCGCCTCCGGAAGCGGATAAGTACCTTCCAACTCCAGCGGATTTTGCGTTGCTAACACCAAAAAAGGACTGGGCAGCGAATGAGTGCGACCCGACTCGGTGACTTTGCGCTCCTGCATTGCTTCCAATAGAGCCGCCTGTGTCTTCGGCGGAGTACGATTGATCTCATCAGCTAAAAGCACATTGGTAAAGATTGGCCCTTTGTGAAAAACAAATCGCCGCTGCCGGGTTTTTTCATCTCTTTGTAGAATGTTTGTCCCGGTAATATCGGTGGGCATTAGGTCGGGCGTAAACTGAATACGCTTGAAATCCAGCAGCATCGTCTGGGCCAGGCTGTACACCATCATGGTTTTTGCCAGTCCCGGCACCCCCATCAGCACACAATGTCCCCGGGCAAAAAACGCAGTGAGGATCTGGTCCAGCACCTCTTTTTGCCCCACAATAACTTTGCCTACCTCATTGAGTATGTCGTCTTTGGCCTGGGCCAGTGATTCAACCGCTTCGAAGGTTGCCTCACCACTCAATGAAGCAGCACTTCGCTGCGCAGCAGAAGTGGTTCTCATCGACACGGCGGTTGTGCCACTTCGGCCGGGTCCCTGGTCGATAATCTGCCCGGATGCCACATCAAATTTGCATCCGCACTTGCAACGAGCTTTTTTGCCAGGCGTAACGTGGGTTATCTCATACGTTCTGCCACACTTGGGACAAACTACAGTAGAACTCTTATCCGGCATAGGATACCCTCCGCTTTAATGGGTCATAATATACGCAATAATGTTCATCCCCAACCTCTGGGCCCCAACCGGTTCATAGCCCCTTATTAACGGATAGTAAGCATCCAGCCAACCAGCTTCGAGGTCGTAAGGACTATAAAGGACCCGTAGGTCGCCATCGATTGTCACACCCAACAAAAAGGGACGATTTTTAAGTTCCGGCTTATTTTTAGCCAGCACCGGCGAATACCTCACCTCTGTAATGGCAAAAAGACTGCTGTAGAGATTGTGATTGCCTGTAATGGGCTGTAGCTGGGCCTGGGGCAAAATCTTTTTCAGCTCCCGTCGCACTGCCCTGTCAAACGTACTCAATCCCAGACCGTTGTTTATCAAAAGCACACCTCCATAATGAAGGTAACGCTTAAGAGCAGAGACTGCCTGGGGCGAAAACGAGAAATCATCCAGACCCGCCATATACAGAAATGGATACAAGGATAGGTCGTCCTTTTCTGGGTCCACTGCCACGCGTTTTAGATTGACGCGAATAGTAGTATGCCGGCGAAGTTTTCTCAGCAGTGCCGTTGCCCCGCCTGGATGTACATTCCAGACGCCATCGTGTTTTAGCTGGGCAAAGACAAACTCATCGGTTGGCTGCGTTTGGTCCGCCAGGCCGAAAACTTCCGGCCGACCCTCCAAAAGCCCCACCTCAGCGTAACCTACAATATATGCCGCCAGGTTTGTGCCGATTTGATTGGCACTTTTTACGTCGTAATAAACTGCCTTCGGCAGCCGCTTCAGCCTCTGCAAATCACGATTCCATCCACAGCCTAATCCATACTTGGAAATCAAAACACCAACCCGGCTGCCAACATAAATCGCCTCCAGAAACGGTTTAGTGCTTTTGTGATTTCTGGGATAAGTTACATTTTTGACATCGACCAGCATGTGATAAATAGGATGGTCATCAGGAATTACTCGAAACCGGCATTCCGGAAAGGCCTGCAGGAAAACCTCTTTAGCCGATTCGTAAAAGTAAGGCGACCCAGCAATCGAGTCGCAAATAACCATACCGCCGTTCAATATGTATTCGCGCAGCCCTTGTTTATGCGCGTCACTTAGCCGAAGCCGCCGCACTCCGCTAAACAGTAGAGCCGGCAGCTTTTGGGGCTCGAAATGAAAATCGTTAAGGTTGACATTGTGCCAGTGATATTTCAAATCCATTGCCCGGGCACTTGCTACGAACCTTTCCAGGTCCGTGGGGCACAGATTCCAGTCAGCAATCTTCATCTTCTCGCCGGTAGAGTCGATAAAGGAGGCGGACTGCCCCCATATTACCTTGCCTATCAGGTAATCCGGCTGTGGCGGCTTCTTGCGTTCGGTACGCCGTAAAGGCGTAGCTGGTAACGGCAACGGCGCTACCGCTTCGGCTGCGCTGATATGCTTACGAGGCGCCTTCGGCGCACGTTTATTTCCTAAATAGACGAACCAGTCGTTTTCGTCAGCCTGGGCTGGTACACAGGCCGCGACCATCGTTGCAATACACAGCAAAAGGCAAATCGCAAATCGCAAATCGCAAATCACGATAAGCGACAAGCGATTAGCGATTAGCAATAGGCAACTTCTGTCTTCCGCCTTAGTCATAATTTAATTATAACCGATTTCTAAGGAAAATTCAAAGCATCTATGTATAAACCTTGAAAAAAAATGAGTCTATATATTGCCACAAGCTGTTGCTAAAAAAACAGTTATGAAAAACACAGCAGCGTAGCTAAAGCGCTTATCGCTTATCGCCATTTGCGATTTGCGATTCGCCGGTTGCGATGAGAATCTTGAATCGTTAAGATAAATGGCCAAAACAATCTAAGAAAGAAATTAGAATGGACAAACAAGATTATACTCGTCGTGATTTTTTAAAAAAATATGTCTCGATGTGCATCGGGGTCGGCAGCGTTGCCCCGCACCAATTGCTCTGCTATGCAAGTTCCGCCCATTACAGAGATGGTCTCCGCACTGCGAGGACAATTGGTGCGGGGTCGAATCAGGCATCAGGCGGAAGCCTTCGTCGTAAGCAGCTCAACATTGTATTCATCCTCATCGATGATTTGGGCTGGATGGACACTGGCTGCTACGGCAGTAAGTTCTACGAGACGCCGAATATCGACAGGCTTGCGGCTGAAGGTATGCGGTTTACCGATGGCTATGCCGCCTGTGCAGTCTGTTCGCCCACACGGGCAGCGGTGATGACCGGACGATACCCAGCCCGCCTTGGAGTCACCGACTGGATTCGCGCGCGTTTTCAGGGCGGAAAGATTCCTCCAGACAAGAAAAATCCAACTGAATATGTAGGTGGTAAAAACAGAAAACTGCTCTGCCCACCCAACGCACTGTGGATGGAACTTGAGGAGCTCACTATCGCCGAAGCACTTAAATCAGCCGGATACACCACCTGCCATATCGGCAAGTGGCACCTGGGAGCCGACGATTGGTATCCTGACCAGCAGGGCTTCGACTACAACATTGGCGGTTGCGACTTTGGCCAGCCGCCCAGCTACTTCGACCCATATTTTAGAAAGGGCCAAGGCTATATCCCGACATTACCCCCCCGCCGTCAGGGCGAGTATCTTACCGACCGCGAAGCCGATGAGGCGGTCCAATTTATTCGCCGGCACAAAGATAAGCCATTCTTTCTTTATCTGGCTCATTATGCGGTACATACCCCTATCCAGGCGAAAGAAGAACTGACAGAAAAGTACAAGAACAAATCCGCCACGGCAGAACAGAAGAATCCGACCTACGCAGCGATGGTAGAAAGCGCCGACGACGCCGTGGGAAAAATTATGTCGGTGCTCGATGAACTTGACCTGGCCGAGAGGACGGTCATCTTTTTCACCAGTGACAACGGCGGATTATCCAGTGTCACCAACAATGCGCCTTTACGAGCCGGTAAGGGCTACCCATACGAAGGCGGTATCCGTGAGCCCTTAATCATCCGCTGGCCGAAGGTTATCAAACCTGGCACGGTCAGCCACCAGCCGATTACCAGTATTGATTATTTTCCCACTATTTGCGAGCTGGCTGGTGTCGGCCTACCCCGCGGGCGTGCTATCGACGGCGTCTCGCTCGTTGAGCATCTAAAATCCAACGGCACCAAACCACTCACAAGAGATGCAATCTTCTGGCACTTCCCACATTATCGCGGCGAGATTACGCCCTACAGTATTATTCGAGCCGGCCACTGGAAGCTCATCAAACGATACGAAGGCAAGACTTTCGAGCTGTTTAACCTAAAGGACGACCTTTCAGAGAAAAACGATTTATCAGATAAGTTGCCGGAAAAGGTCAAAGAACTTGACGCTAAATTGAGCGATTGGCTTAAGGCTACCGGCGCCAAGCTGCCCCGGCCAAATCCAGATTACGACCCTAATGCCAAATCGCGAAAAAACAATAAAGGTAGAAAAATGTAGGTAATTATTATGAACCGACGTGATTTTCTAAAGATTGTCGGACTGCCGGCAGTAGCAATGGCAATGCCGAAAACGCTGCTGGCAGCCGAGAAAAACAACGACAGGATTGCCGCGAAGCGGGGTCCCAGACCTAACATTCTATGGATTTTGTCGGAGGACATCAGCCCGGATTTGAGCTGCTATGGAACGCCGGCAGTGCAGACCCCAAACCTGGATAGATTGGCGCAGCAAGGTATCCGCTTTGATAACGCATTTACCACCAGCCCGGTATGTTCGCCCAGCCGGTCCGCTATGATTACCGGCATGTATCAGACCTCGATTGGCGCCCACCACCATCGCAGCCATCGCGATGATGGTTACACCTTGCCCCAACCTGTCCGATTGATTACCGAGTATTTCCGCCAGGCAGGGTACTTCACCGCCAACGTTAAGACCGCTGCACCGGGGGTGCGAGGCTCAGGAAAAACAGACTTTAATTTCCAATTCAAAAACGCTTTCGATGGCAGCGACTGGAATCAGCGTAAGCCCAGCCAGGGCTGGCGCGGAGCGGGGTCCCAGCCGTTTTTCGCGCAACTTTCTATCAAAGAAACACATCGAGGCGGGCACTGGAAGAATCTGCATGAAAAACTGGATAACCCGGTCGACCCAGCCAAGGTTAAGCTGCCGCCGTACTACCCGGATCACTCCATAGCACGTCAGGATTGGGCAACGTATCTAAACGCTATTCAGTTGATGGACCAATACGTG